>JAFYAI010000077.1 GCA_017540815.1 Spirochaetales bacterium | reverse complement strand
TACTGTTGCTTATGAGACATTCGGCACGCTCAATGACGACAAGACCAATGCTGTCCTTATCATTCATGCTTTGACAGGCGACTCTCATGTGACTTCTGCCTGCGACGGTGATACGCTTACTCCGGGATGGTGGGATTGTGCAGTCGGCAGCGGCAAGGCTGTAGATACTGATAAGTTTTTCGTTATATGTGCCAATGTTTTGGGCGGCTGTATGGGCTCTACAGGTCCGTCGTCGATAGATCCTAAGACAGGCGAGCCTTACGGACTGCGATTTCCGGCGATAACTGTTCGTGATATGGTAGAATGTCAGAAACGGCTTATAGATCATCTGGGCATTGCGAAGCTCCACACTCTTATTGGCGGTTCTCTCGGCGGTATGCTTGTACTGGAGTGGAATCGGCTCTATCCTGACAGTATGTGCAACTCTATAGTTATAGCCAGCAGTTATCGGACATCCAGCCAGATTTTGGCATTTTACGAAGTCGGGCGGAATGCTATCCTTGCTGATCCGACATTCAACAACGGAGACTATTATGTGTCCGGGCAGCCTGCACGAGGTCTGGCGATAGCGAGGATGATAGCACATCTGACATATCTGTCTAAGGACTCAATCGAGAGTAAGTTTGGGCGTGACATTAAGGAGCAGATACTGCCGAGTGATCTGATGTATAATAACTTCGGAGTGATGTTCCAGATAGAGAGTTATCTGCGGTATCAGGGACGCAAGTTCGTTGAGCGGTTTGATGCCAACAGTTATCTGTATATAACCAAAGCGATGGATATGTATGACATTACAGGCGGCACGAATAATATCGGCGAGGTTGTGTCGGGGTTCAAGAGCCGGTTTATGATTATCTCATTTACGAGCGATTGGCATTTCAGTCCGAAGGAGAGTATGCAGGTTGTGAATGCTCTGATGCGGCGTAAGAAGCAGGTTACTTATCTGAATATCGCTTCACAATACGGGCATGACTCATTTCTCTTGGAGAATGAGAGTCAGCAGGAAGCGATTCGCAACTTCATAATGTATCAGCCGCATAAGAAATTCACGACTCCGTAGTATTATAAGGAAGATAAATGAAGATTATCAAAAGTACCGTCATTAATTATATATCGGATGAGATTCCGCAGGGGGCGAGAGTTCTTGACCTCGGATGCGGCAGCGGTGACTTGCTGTGGTATCTTATGCGCAATAAGAATATTACCGGCTACGGAGTGGATATTGATACTCAGGCGATTATTAACTGCATCGGCAAGGGGATTTCTGCTATTCAGTTCGACCTTGAGAATATGCCGATGGAGTTCGCCAACAAGTCATTCGATATGGTGATATTCAATCAGACGATTCAGCAGATTCATAATGTGGATGCACTGATTTCGGAGATGCTGCGTATTGGCAAAGAGGGACTGCTCGGATTTACCAACTTTGGCTATATGCCGACGCGGACGCAGCTGTTTTTCAAAGGGCGTATGCCTGAGAATGACGATCTGCCGTTCAGTTGGCACGACACGCCGAATGTGCATTATCTGACAGTGCTTGACTTTCGCCAATATTGTAAAGAGCACAATATCCTTATCAACAAAGAGATATATCTTCGCCGCCGCCGCAATCGCAAGTCGTATAAACAGGTGAAGTTCCTGCCGAATATGCGTGCGGAGCTGGCATTTTACAGGATCGCGAGGGCTGACTCGTGAAGAAACTTGCGATTTTCGATATTGACAATACCGTCATCAGCGTTGACAGTCTGATCCTGTTTGTGAAAGCGGTTATCAGGCGGAGTTTCGTCAATCGGCTACTGTTTATTCCGCTGTGTTTCACAGCATTATTGAAACTGTGCCGCATTATCAGCATTGAGACTATGAAGAACTGTTGGCTTGTACTCCTTAGCGGGATAAGCGAGCCGGATCTTGAAGAGTTCTGTCGGCAGTATATAACCGACACAATTGTGCCGACTGTTAAGCCGGGAGTGGCTGAAGAGATTATTCGGCTGCGTGACGACGGTTATACGATCGTCTTCGCAACTGCGTCATTTGAATGTTATGCCCAATATATAGCACAATTGTTCGGAGCGGATATTTTCGTCGGCACTCGGCTGACTTGTGATGGCAAGCGTTATCGCGTATCGGGTAAGAATTGTAAATGCGGTGAGAAGATCGTCCGTATCCTGGAGCATATTAATAAGGAAGAAATCGATATTGCCAATTCTGTAAGTTTCTCTGACAGCAGATCAGATCTGCCTTTTCTGCAGATTAGCGGCACATTTAACCTCGTCGATAAATACAAGTGGCAGACGCTGCAGGAAATACATCATGAAAGATAATCCTGATTCTAAAATCGGCACAATTGTGACACTTTTTATTTCTTCAGTGATAATCGGTCTGCTGATATATGTTTTAACTGCTGACCTGTGGCATCTGCGGTCAGGATTAAACAGCAGCGACAGCACAATTGTGCTAAAAAGTTTTGCTGTATATGTTGCTCTTTTCGCTGCTGTTTTCGCTTGTGGTATTAGTCTTGGTCATCTTGCCGCCAAAGTGCGAGATGAATCTCGCATTCGCCGCGATGCTCTCAAACGCTCCCGTGCCGTTTTAGGCGGACTTGCTGCCGAGCAGGTTGCACCATATCTGCCGGATTTCCCATGCAATCCTGCCGATGTGAGATTTATCGGCAAGCCGCTTGATTTCATAGGATTTTCAGGGATAACCGAACATAACCGCGTTGATGAAATACTGCTCATCGAAGTGAAGAGTGGCGGCTCAGATCTTAGCGACATTGAACGGCAGATACGCACCGCCGCCGAGAAGAAGAAGGTCAGATATGTTGAGTATAGGATATAGTGTCCAACAAGTGATTTTCTTAAAGAAAATCACTTGTTTTATATACATTCATTTTTTACTTCACATTTTATGAAAAATAATGTATAATACATACAATTCTAAATATAATTCAGAAGGAGTCTCCAAAAATGATATGGAATGAAAAATACGAGACAATGAGCCGTGAGAATATGCAGGCACATCAATTATCCTGCCTAAAAAAGTTGGTGGATAATGTTTATAATAAAGTGCCTTTTTACAAGAAGCGAATGGACGAAATGGGTGTGAAACCGTCGGATATTCAGACGCTTGCTGATATACGCAAACTGCCGTTTACCACGAAGTATGATATGAGGGATACTTATCCGTTTGGATTGCTGGCATGTGGTATGGATGAGATTTTGGAAGTTCATGCGAGCAGCGGAACGACAGGTAAGCCGGTTGTAGTTGCTTATACGCAGAATGACCTTGATATATGGAGTGAAGTTGTTGCCAGAACGCTGACTATGGGCGGCATTGGCAAGGATGATATTATTCAGAATGCTTACGGTTACGGATTGTTTACCGGTGGATTCGGTATTCATCACGGAGCGAAGAAAGTCGGAGCGACGATCGTGCCTATCTCCGGCGGCAATACGACTCGTCAGGTCAATCTGATGAAAGACTTCGGGGCAACTTGTCTGACTTGTACTCCGTCGTATGCGTTGTATATCGCCGAGACTGCTCGTGAAATGGGTGTAGATCCGAAGAAAGATCTCAAGCTCAAATGCGGTTACTTCGGTGCTGAGCCGTGGAGTCTGGCAATGCGTAAGGACATTGAGGAGAAACTTAATATTAAGGCGTATGACATTTTCGGACTGACGGAGATCATCGGACCTGGTGTCGCTGCAGAATGTGAATATCAGAATATGATGCACGTGCAGGAAGATCTGTTCTATCCTGAGATTATCAATCCTGAGACAGGAGAGCCTGTTCCAGACGGTGAGAAAGGTGAACTTGTTCTGACGACGCTGACCAAAACCGGTACTCCTATTCTGCGATACAGAACACGGGATCTGACATATATCGACCGAACTCCATGTAAATGCGGCAGAACGACAGCTCGTATCCACAGACTGTTTGGTCGAACCGATGATATGTTGATTATCCGTGGTGTGAATGTCTTCCCGTCTCAGATCGAGGAAGTTCTCGTTAAGATTGAAGGTGTTGAGCCGCAGTATCAGATCATAGTTGACCGCAAGGACAACCTTGACATTATCGAGATAAAGGTTGAGATGAACGAGTCTCTGTTCTCCGATCAGATGAAGAATCTGGCTGCAACAGAGAAATATATCGCAGGCGAGCTGCACAACATGCTCAATATTCATACGAAAGTAACACTTGTTGAGCCGAAGAGTATTCCAAGAGGCGACGGCAAGACAAAGCGTGTGTTCGACAAGCGTGTGCTGCAATAATTAAAGGAGGACTTCAATGTTTATTAAACAGGTATCGGTATTTTTGGAGAATAAGCAGG
>JAFYAI010000076.1 GCA_017540815.1 Spirochaetales bacterium | reverse complement strand
TTAAGCCAATCGATATACTGCAGGAGCTTTAGTCTCTCAGTATCAGCCATAGTCAGCTCTTCTTCCAGATCTGCTATCTGCTCATTGACAGCGGACAGGCTCTTCAGCGGCAGACGCTCTTCCTGACCGTTCAGATTGGCGAACAGACTCTCATCACGGCACATAACGATGCAGTGATCAACTCCTCTGTCAGAGAATATGGTATAGATAAACACATCTGACATATCAGTCTCTGCATTTACGAAGCGACTGTCTGATTTCTGACTAAACGAATAAAATTTTGTCTGATAACCGGTTGCCTTCGCCACATCATCAAACTTCGCAGGATCAAAGTCTCCCCATGGTTTCAATATTTCTGCATCTTTTATCAGAGCGTCTTTATGTGACTTGATCCGAGCATTGGATTCTTCGAGATTATCGATCAATCCCAGCAGTTCAGCCTCATCAGCATCAAACTTCTTCTGAGTGATACCTTTCATATCAGGCTTATCTGCTGTCAGAAATGTCAGAGCCTTGTTCAGATGCTGCACTTTAGCCCGCACAGCATTAATATCTTCACTCGTTACTGATTTATCAGTCTCAAGATGCACTACTCCGAGATTTTGCAGGTCACTCAGGAACTTGCGGCGGGCATTATGATAAATCAGGAAATATAATTTTTTCATTTTTTCTACCATATTATGCGTCCTCCTTTTCCTCTAAGATTACTGCATTTGCCTGAAACTGCTTCGTCAGTTTCTGAGCTGCTTTCTCAAGATTATCTACATCTTCCAGATAACGCTTGATCTTCAGTATCGCTTCGGAATACTGCGGTATCTGGACTTTTTCATACAGATTAACTTTCTGCGTCGTCTTTTTGCGTGCATACTCCAATATCTCGATCTTCTTGCGTTCGATCTCGATCTTGGTCAGCAGTTCGGTAACACCTTTGAGGATGTGAATGCCCTCGCTAAGCCACGCAGGATTATTAAACCGAGAGAATTGCTCGATCTTATAATCGATCTGATTTAACTCAGGAGTCTTAATACCGGCAATCTTCTTCACATCCACTTCTACATGATTCAGCACAAAAAGAGACAGCGGAAACTCACCCCATAATGCAATACTGTTGTCCAGCTTCTCAATCAGCTTATTATATTCTGCGTCAAGATCAGCTAAACTGTATTTTTCTTTCTTAACTGTCGTTCGCAGTGCAGCCTCTTTGCTTTTCAGTGTCGGCAAAGCAGCTTTACGGATTTTTAGCTGCTTCGTCAGCGACTGCATTGCGACTTTATTAAACGCATATTTCAGTGCCATATTGCTTTCCTATCACTGAATGGATATACCATTCTTACTTATCCTCACCGACCCAATACTTATCCATGATCTCTTTCTTAATGCCGACTTCGGCTTTGGAGAAGTATTTGCTAAACAACTGCCAGCCTGTATCGAGCATCTGATCTACCTGGATATTGACATCGATAGCCAACAGTTTGTTGGAGTACTCCGATGAGAACTGGATAGCCCGCTCGTCATAGTCTGTCAGGTCAAATCCGTTATCTCGCTTTGTTTTAGCATTCGCAGCATCGGCATACAGTCGGACTGCAGCATTCATAACCTGCGGATGATCTTCACGAGTTTTCTTACCGATAACGAGCTGCTTGAGTCGTGACAGCGATCGGAACGGATCGACGATAACCTTGTTAATATCAGAGTCTTTTCGCAGGAAGAGCTGACCTTCGGTAATATATCCTGTATTATCAGGGATAGCGTGCGTAATATCACCGCCTGACAATGTGGTAACTGCGATAATCGTAATAGAACCGCCGTCAGGGAACTGAACAGCCTTCTCATAGATCTTAGCAAGATCAGAATACAGCGAACCGGGCATACTGTCCTTCGACGGGATCTGATCCATCTTATTGGATACGATAGCCAATGCATCCGCATACAGTGTCATATCGGTAAGAAGGACAAGAACCTTCTGATGCTTATCTACTGCAAAATACTCAGCCGCCGTCAAGGCCATATCCGGCACAAGCAGACGCTCTACCGGCGGCTCTTCTGTCGTATTGACAAAGCAGACGATCTTATCCAACGCACCGGCATTGTCAAACAGATACTTATAGTAGAGATAGTCATCGTTGGACAATCCCATACCGCCGAGGATGATCTTATCAGCCTGAGCGCGCAGTGCTACATCTGCCATAACCTGATTGTAAGGCTGGTCAGGATCTGCAAAGAATGGTATCTTCTGTCCTGTTACAAGAGTATTGTTAAGGTCGATACCGGCAATACCTGTGGTAATCAGCTCAGACGGCTGCTTTCGTCGAACAGGATTCACTGACGGTCCACCGATCTCACGCTCCTCACCGTCTATCTCCGGACCGCCATCGATCGGCTGACCGTAAGGATTGAAGAATCGTCCTGCCAAATCATCGGAGACTTTAAGCATAGGAGGTTTACCTGTGAAAACTACCTCGGCATCCGTTCCGATACCTTCTGTTCCCTGGAATATCTGCAATGTTACCTCATCGCCTGCAATCTTCACAACCTGAGCAGGTCTGCCGTTGACATAAGCCATCTCATCATTACCTATGCCAGGAGCTTTGAGACTGCATGTAGCCTTTGTGATTTTCGTTATTTTTGTGTATATTTTCTGAAATGCTTCCGTATTCATTAGGCTACCCTCTCACTCAAAATAGTTTTTAACTCATTCTCGAAGTTTTTGAAATTATCAGACTCGAACTCGCTGTAGTTCATCTGCTTGAAGATATTGATGATCTTCTTGAAATACGGAGCGACTTTCTCGAATGACTCGAAGTTATACTTCGCATTGCAGACATCCATTACGAGTCTAAGCATATACTGCTGACGCTTCATCGGACAGATAGAATCAATCTTATCGAACGCATCCTGCTGCATCAGCACGAAGTCGATAGTCTCACTCTTCCAATATGTCACATGGTAATCAACCGGCACACCATCATCACCAAGAATGTCTATCTGATCTTTTGCTTCCTTACCTCGCAGATTCCAGTTCTTGCAGTCAAGGACTTTATCGATCCAATCTTCGCCGATATTCTTCGCAAAATACTCCTGTATCTCAGGATATTCCAAATACTTAGAGTAACTGTCGATAGGATCTACAGCCGGATAACGCTTAGAGTCGGCTCGTGACTGTGCCAATGCGTAGAAACATCGGGCAGCCTTCTTCGTAGACTCGGTAACAGGCTCTTTCAAGTTACCACCGGCAGGAGATACAGTTCCGATGAATGTTACAGAACCGGTCTGCCCGTTGTTCAGATATACGATACCTGCTCTTGCATAGAAACTCGATATAATAGCAGGCAAGTCCATCGGGAATGCGTCCTGACCGGGCAGCTCTTCCAAACGGTTGGACATCTCTCGCAGAGCCTGAGCCCATCGTGATGTAGAGTCGGCAAGCAGGAGAACTTTGAGTCCCATATTTCTATAATACTCAGCCAATGTCATAGCTGTATATACAGATGCTTCTCGTGCCGCAACAGGCATATTTGATGTATTACATATAATAGTAGTTCGCTCCATCAATGCTCGGCCTGTTCTCGGATCGACGAGTTCAGGGAACTCTGTGAAGATCTCAACGACCTCATTGGCACGCTCACCGCAGGCAGCGAAGATGATCATATCAGTTTCAGCATTCTTAGAGATAGCATGCTGGAGAACTGTCTTGCCGCATCCGAATGGTCCCGGAATAAATCCCGTTCCGCCCTCTGCCATCGGGTTAAATGTATCGATGATACGCACACCGGTCTCCATGATCTTAAAAGGTCTCGGCTTGTCTCGATAAGCCTTGATTGCCCGCTTAACAGGCCACTTCTGAGTCATCGTGATCTTGCGTTCTTCACCGGATTCGTTGGTAACGACAGCCATAGTGTCATATATCGTATATGAGCCTGCGTCGGCCAAAGTCTTGATCTTCCATTTGCCCTCGAATTTGAACGGGACCATAATCTTATGATCGATCCAATTCTCCTTGACGCTGCCCAGCCAATCACCTGCAGCAACAACATCGCCGACTTTCGCCAGCGGCTTGAAGTCAAACTTACGATCTGCGTCAAGAGGAGCAGTATATTCACCGCGTTTCAGGAAAACACCTTCCTTTTTATCAAGGTCATTCTGCAGACCATCGAAATTCTTAGACAGGATGCCCGGACCTAACTCAACTTCCAACATTCCGCCGGTAAACTCTACAGGAGTGCCGACACTCAATCCTCGTGTAGACTCGAATACCTGAGCCGATGCGATATTACCTACAATCTTAATGACCTCAGCCATTAACTTCTCATTGCCAAGCATAATGAAACAAATCTCATTTTGCGACACAGGACCATCAACCTCGATCGTAACAAGGTTACTGATGATACCGGTGATTTTTCCTTTAGTAAGACTGGTATCAGCCATTATCTTTTACCTCCAACAACGCTAAATTCATCAGAAAATTTAATATTCTCTCTAATCTGTGCGATGATCTGCTCAAAAATCGCACGCCCTTTCTCAGCTGACAGCGACTGCCATCTGTATGCACATAAGAGCTTGATGCCATAAGCCATTACCACATTCAGTGAGAATGTGTCATAACCGATAAGATTATCGATATAATCAAATCTAATCTTATCGAGAGACTCTTCAAGCTGCACAAGGTCTCCGCTGTCCACTAACTCATTAATCTTGGCGACAAACGGATAATCAGCCCCTAATCCAAGATCGGGACTGCTGCTCTTGACAATATTGTCTCCAAAATCCTCAGTCGTAATCACATAATCAGCCGGATCTTCACCTGCTTTCCGCATATTGGCAATGGTCAGCACATTCCGCAGCACCAACTCAAATCGAAAATACTCCCGCAAGAAATCATTGCCGGCAGCAAATCCATCCAAATCAGCATAAAATCTGGCAATCAGCTCATCCTCAGCAGTCATCTGCGGATACAGCCGCCGCTCGGACTTCATATCCTGATAATAGTCCGCAATAAACGGAAAAAATGTATCGGGATCTTTGCGATTCTCATCGAACTCTTCTTTAGAATAGTAAGACGGCTCAACAAATACCTCGTCTGATTCATCGGATATAACATTCTTAATATCATTGAGAATGTATATCTTCTTCAGAGCGGCAAAGTCCTTCGCAGACATCTGACCTTCGCAGAATGAAAGAAAATCAGCCGGTGAAAAAATGTGACTATCGTTCCGATTGCCAACCAGAAGATCAGGCAGACCGGATATTAAAAAATAGTACATACTCACAGTTACTCTCCGTCAAAGAGGATTTCTTTCGTTTTCGGTTTAAGGAATGACTTGAAGAAACTCAGGAAATCCTTATCAGTGAATGACAGCACGAATGACTTATCCTGCGGTCCAATCTTGAATCCATTGTCCATTCTGGCATCGAATGTCACCTCAACGCCTTTGCTCATTATACCGGATGCTTTATTCTTGAAGAAGTCAGCCAATGCAGCCTTGCTCTTATCAGAAAGGATCACATTGAGATCTAATGACTTAGCGTCACTTGACCATTTAGATATAATCTCAGTAATAAGGGATTTTATAAACTCAGCATCGCTCGCAGCAGACTTCACACCGTCAGCAAGAGCCTTCTCTGTGATGATATTGGCGATCTCCTGCTTGAGAGTGATCATCGCCTGATTGCCGGCTGTTTTCAGCTCTTGATTAATCTTGGACTGCAGTGCAGCAGCATCGCTGTTAGCCTTATCAGTAATCGCAGCGGCATCATTCTTCGCAGCTGTCAAAATCGCCTCAGCCTCTGCCTTAGCCTTAGCTACAATATCAGCAGCTTCGCTGTTGGCTTTCTCGACACCTTCTGCATATATTTTATTCATCAACTCGTTTATCTTTGATTCGTTTGGATTCATTTCACCGAGCTCCTTTGATTGTAATTGTTTGATTAAGTATAAATTTTATTTGAGAGTTTTGCAAGAATTATTTTAAAATTTATAAATTTAAGAAAAAAATTATAAATAATTCAGCAGTTAAACATTTGAATTTTATGCACAATTGTGCTAAAATCGCATTATGGAAAAGTTATATTACGAAGACATTATTTGTGCCAAAGCCACCGCAAACGGAGCAGCGGCAATCGCTATCGTTCGTGTCAGCGGTAAAGACTGCCTGTCTATGCTGGATAAGATATTCCGCAAGGTCGGATCGAAGCCGGTCGAAAGCCACCGCGTATGTTACGGCGACATCATCGACGGTGAGAATATCATTGACAGCGTAGTCGTGCTGCCTTTCCGAGACGGGACAGGCTTCACAGGCGAAGAAGCATTTGAGATACAGTGCCACGGCAGCCCGATCGTCTGCCAGATGATACTGCGGCTGCTCTGCCAAAACGGAGCAAGACTCGCAGAGCCGGGAGAGTTCAGCAAGAGAGCGTTCCTCAACGGCAAAATCGACTTGTCACAGGCAGAGGCGATCATGGACATCGTAAACGCCTCGACGAAGCAGTCTGCAATGATGGCTGCCCGACAGCTAAACGGTCTTGTCCAAAAAGAATTATCCGCTGTAAAAGAGCGTCTGACAGATCTGCTCGCTAAGATTGAAGTATTCATCGACTATCCGGAGGAAGACATCAGCGTCGATGCGGAAAGCTGGCTCGCAGACATCGCCATTATAAAGGAAGAACTCCGAAAACTCCTCGCCGGATTCAATCGGGGGAGATACTATCGCGAAGGTGTAAGAGCCGTCCTGCTCGGCAAGACAAACTCCGGCAAGTCAACCATATTCAATACACTGCTCCACGAAGACAAAGCAATCGTCTCAGACATTCACGGAACGACGCGGGACTATCTTGACGGTGTGATAAACATCGGCGGATTCGGCATTCGGCTCTATGATACGGCCGGACTTCGCATTACAGATGACCCGATTGAGCGGGAAGGCACTCGGCGGTCTGTTGAGTTGGCTAAGAATTGCGACATTGTGCTGTTCGTCATTGACGGCACGGCAGATCTGACTGAGAATGAAGAAAACATTCGCAGTCTCGATGATAAAAAGACATTATTCATCATTAACAAGACTGATGCACCGCAGTTCCATGCGGATATAAAGACGAAACTAAGCACAATTGTGCGATTATCAGAATATGCCGTCTGCGAAATATCGGCTCTAAAACAAGACGGTATCGATAAATTCAACGAGATATTCCAAAGTCTGCTCATCAAAGACAATG
>JAFYAI010000075.1 GCA_017540815.1 Spirochaetales bacterium | reverse complement strand
TTGTTAAAATCTTCTTCATAACATATCCTTTAAGATTAAAAATTTATATTAATTATATTAATTAATACCATTAGCCAAAATCTCATCCACCGCACTGTCCATATCAAACTTATTCATAGCCTGCTGCACGGCTTTCAGATCCGTGTTAGCTCCCTGTTTTATCTCATTGCAGACAAGATTATATATCTCTTTCTTATTCTTATTATCGATTACTTTGAATGACACAGTCATTCGTGCGAAGATAAATCCGCTGCCACTGTCTGACGGCTGCACACTGCCGGATACAGTCATTGACAGATTATATCGTGCACCGCTGTCAACAAAGTCAGTCTTCATCTTCTCAGCAAATTTCTGTTTAAATGTGTTTCCGAAATTCACAGCTTTGCTGTTGAATTTCGGTTTCTGGAACTCATCGGCAACATATACCGCAAATCCCATCTTAGGCTTCTCAACTTCAACGATGAGTTGCTTCTTAGGCATCTGGAACTGAGCCACTTTACGCTCGAAATACGCCTGCTCCTCCGGATCATCGATGAATCCGCCTATCAGTCCGACAAAATACGGCTCGGCATAAAGGCTGAATGTCGGTGCTGCTGTATTGAGCTTAGTGATAACACAACTGACACCGCCTCTGTAATCAGTCACCCCATCAGGTGTAACTGTCCCGGCATTGTCAGATACACTGAAATGCACAGGCAACCCTTCCATATAAGTACCGCCATTGCGGAATGTCCAATCTACCTGCAGCGGCTTAGTATCCACTTTCGACATCTTCAGTTCATCAGGAGTCTGATAAGCAGAGATAGATGTTTCAGACATTACTTTATTCATACGAGACATCAGTTCGTTAATGATGATCACACTTTTGCCGTTATAGTCGGCTTTGAGAGCCTTAGTAATATACGGACTGATATAGTAGTAGCCCAAGAAAGCATTCTTAAACTTCAAGACAGGATTGGACTCTTCATCGCATTTCTTCAGATAGTCCATAGCCGTGATGCGGGCATTCTCCATCTTCTCAGCCTGCTTACGCTGATAAGTTGCTATGTTCAGCCGAGCATAAACCCAATATGTGCCGTTCGGAGACTGCCAGGCATCGAAATATTCCACATCTTCAATGTCGGCTTTAACTGACATTTTGATCAAAACTGAAGAATTTTCATAAGACTCACCGTTGACTTCTTGTGTGTAGTCCTTGATCATGGACTGAAGTTTCACCTGTATCTGAGATACAACGGTATTGACAGCGTTAGCCTTAGCACCTTCAAGTGTAGACGCATTGCCGATACCGATATAGTATGCTCTGTCATTAGGCAGACGCTTAACCCATGCAGGCTCTTTGCCGCCTTCCTGGACTCTCAGCTCCGGCTCGGCAGCCTTCTGTTTAGCCTTAACCTCTTCCCGTTTCTCCATAACTTCACGATTATATCGCTTCTTAATAGAAGAAACCATATCTTCCAAGTCGCTCTCGGCAGAGGCATAGTCCTGACTCTTGCGCATCGATCGCTGATAATCCTCGATAGCGAGTTCAACTGATTTGGTTCGCACACCGAGCAGAGCATAGTAGCATTCAAGTTTGCCATTTTTCTCTGTGTATGAGTCTTTGAGTTCTGCACCGAGTATCACATTCTGAGACACAGCGGCTGCCATTATATTAGAGTATCCGCCCAGAGCAGATCCTTTCTTAGCGTGATACAGATAGTCGTCGCATAATTCTTTGATCTTGCCGACAACATGCTTGCTCAGCTCAAGTCTTGCATTCTGCAAAGCAGACTCTCTGGCAGACTCCAACTTGCCGCCTTCTGCAAAACCTACAGCATAGATATAGTCACCCGACTCAGGCAACTGTATAAGCCACTCAGGTTTATCGGCGACATTCTTAGATGCAGCACCTGCAAACATCGTCAGACAGAATGCCATAACTGCAAAAATCATCAACTTCCGACTAATCAATTCCATATCAGCTCCATATTCTCTTAAATACAAATATAATTATACTACATACTATAGATAAAATCAACTTTTTTTATAAGAAAAATCACTTTTTTAGAATTTTTTCCGCCTTTTTCAGCTGACATGCCACGGAGTCAGGTCCTGTGCCGCCGGGTAAATTTCTCTTCGCCAAAAATCGCTCTATACTGCCCCAATCATCCGGGATCTCGGCAAATAACTGATGATATTGACTCAACTCTGCACTGTGCAGATCCGTCAGTTTCGTGTTATTATCCACACAATCCCGCACAATTCTGCCGACGACACCGTGAGCCTCTCTGAACGGCAGCCCCTGCCCGGCCAGATAGTCAGCCAGCTCCGTAGCGAATGACAGTGAATCAATCGCATTACGCATTTTATCTTCATTAATAGTCATCGTCTCCAGCAGGATCGTATCGACTTCCAGAACATCTTTGATATTGCGCACAGTGTCGAACAGGGGCTCTTTGTCCTCCTGCATATCCTTATTGTAAGTCGAAGGCTGCGACTTCAGCACTGTAAGCAGAGTCATCAGATTGCCGATGAACCGCCCTGACTTGCCGCGAGTCAGCTCCAGGCTGTCGGGATTTTTCTTATTAGGCATGATCGATGAGCCGGTCGTCACCTTGTCACTCAGGTCGAAGAACTTATACGCCTCACTGCTGTATAAAATGAAGTCTTCCGACATTCTCGACAGTGTTACCCCCAGAATAGCTATATCCGCCAAAAATTCCGCAGCGAAGTCACGGCTAAGCACACCATCCATAGAATTGTCACTGACAGCAGCGAAGCCCAGCTTATCCCGCAGAAACTCCCGATCCAAAGCCATAGCCGAGCCGGCAAGAGCGGCACTGCCCAGCGGCATGATCGATATACGCTTCAGAGCATCCTGCAGCCGCTCCACATCACGCGACAGCGGAAAGAAGAAACTCATCATATAATGAGCAAACATCACGGGCTGTGCCTGACGAAGATGAGTGAATCCCGGCATTACGGCCTTATTATGCTCATTAGCAAGACGGAGCAGCTGAGTCATCAGCCCCTTAATCAGCCCGATAATCTCACCGACCTGCCGCTGCAGGTACAGACGCACATCAGTAGCGACCTGATCGTTGCGGCTCTTGCCGGTGTGAATGCGTTTGGCAGCATCACCGATCTTCGACGCAAGACGAGCCTCGACTCCCATGTGTATATCTTCAGTCGAAGCGTCGAACAGAGACAGCCCCTGCTGCTCTATCTCATTGCGTATCTCGTCCAAGCCGTTATGTATCTGTATCAGTTCCTCATCAGAGATCACACCGAGTTTATTAAGCTGAGCAGAATATGCCTTGTTCAGGGCAATATCTTCTTTATATAGGTTAATATCGAAATCAAGCGAGCGGTTCATACGCTCAAACACCGGATCGTTGCTTTCTTTGAATCTTCCGGACCATGCTTTTTTTTCTGCCATATTCAATTCTCCGTATAATAATAGTCGGCTGCCGAAAGCAGCCGACTATTATTATACGGTAAAATATTATTTTTGTAAAGTATATTTTACAACAAGTCTATCCGGCAGATAGCTCATCTTCGCACGGCGGATGCCTTCGTGACCAAGATCCTGCTCACGATTGACGAATGCGTAGCACGGCAGGACATTCTCACTGACGAAGAGTTTGTTGATCATCTGATAGCTACCCACATAGTCGGTGTCGGCTTTCTCGAAGTGTATGACGAATGTATCGTGACTAAGCGGCTCTCCGAATGCGAATGACACAATTGTGCCATCTACGATAATCACACTGCCGATCGCATCAAGCCGCTCATAATCATTGAGCAGATTCTGAATCGCGATATACTCATTGCGAAGCCCCGTATCATCGGTCCTGCCGGTTATCCATTTCTGCATCAGCCGAATGCAGTCATCCCGCATACAAGCCTGATACGGCATTACGCTGTATTTGTATTGATTGACGAAACGATGGATGAAGTTGCGTTTGCTGCTAAGTTTCCGAGAAGTCAGATTAGCCAGTTTATCGGCAGCATACACATAGTCGTAGTTATCCCGATCCGAGACGAGTATATCGTTGTCCTCACTTATACCGAATGTCTGTCTCACAGCAGCAATATGTTTCTCCGGGATGAGTTTAACCAGACTAATGCAGGAGTCATTCGCCGCCTCACGCAGCATCTCATATCCGGCTTGAGCATTCCGAGCATCGCATATCGGCGGCAGGAAATATCTCTGCCCGTCATACTCCGCTCTGAGCAGCATTATCCCATCAATGACAGCATAATCAATCAGCCGGCTGTTGCGCCACACATACAGGTTAGTGAATGTCAGTTCCGAAATACTCGGCTCAAACCGATGAAAAAACTCGTCAAAAATATGTTTATCTTCTATAGAAATGGGTGTAAAATCAAACTGCAAGGACTTCTCCTAAAACAAAAAAGCCGCCTGCCTGTGGCAGGCGGCTTTTTTTCCAAAAATATGAAACTATTACATATAATCTTGAACTTACTCTTCCGAGATCCAAGTTCTGATAACCTGAGCAACATCCTCAGGATGTTCTTTAGCCATGCCGACTGCATTCTCCTGCATCTCAAGGCGCATTTTATCTTCCATAGACATATCTACAGTTGCACCTTCTTCTTCTGATGCCCGCAGAGCCATCTCACGAGCCATCTGAGCCGCTCTGGCAAGTTCTTCTTCTTTCATAATCTGACGGCGTTTGAGTTCAGCCGCAACAAGCCTATAGATGATAGTGCCGATGATCAGCACGATGATCGCGATAAGCCCGATTATCAGAGCCATTGTTGTCTGTTGCTTTCGCTTCCATACCATATCTTCGGCAGCGTGCTGAGCGGAGCGGTCTTTGCGGAACTCTTCAACGCTGACTTTATCCTTACGCTCCGAAGAAAATCCTATACCCTGCTCAACGAATGCTTTGAGACTCTTCTTCTCTTCCTCCGTTACATTGATATATCGTCTCTTTCGCTGACCATTCTCCAAGAGAATCGGTTTCTTGCCGTCATATTCGATCTCCCAATGACCGTCTACGAATACGCTGGCGGTAATCTTCGTGATCTCCCACGGATCTTTAATCTTCTCACGCTTGCGTTCACCTGTAACTTCATTAAGGATCTCGTCATTCTTGATATACTTCGTCATCTGCTCAAGTGCTCCCTGATAAGCAGGCGGCACATTGTCATCGAATCCCGGAGGTCCTTCCGGAATCCAATTCGGTCCGACGAATTCTTCCGAAGTTTTGCGCTGACTGATAGTCACGCTATACTTTCGCACACCATCATCGTAAGGCAGTCCGGGTGTACTCTCTTTCAGCACGACCGGGAGTATCTCTGTTGAGTTCTCTTTCTCCTGATCGAAGTTCATCGCTACATCGACTACGACAGACACTCGATCCTCCGGAATGAAATTACGAATCGCTTTAAAAATCTTATCACGATATGCAGCGACCATCGCATCTCGGATCTGGAGATTTTCTTTCGTAAGACGAAGTTTAGTCATATCTTCCTCGTCTGTGAAGTCATTAAGTTTAATACCGTATTTATCCGTGATAGTCACATTCTCAGCCGTTGCACCGTCGATTGAACTGACAACAAGTTCTTGGATACCTTTGATCGCCTGACGCTGCTCTTTGAGATTGACATTATATGCCGGGGTCAGCATAACACCGACTTTGACCGGTTTCTGCTCACTTGTATAAATGGTCTGTTCCGGCATAGTGAATGTTACAACCGCATCATCAACCAATTCGGATGATTTGAGCAGGTTCTCCAACTTGCCGCCCATTGCCTCACGCAGTTTGACATTATTCATAAACTTCGATGAAGTGAGATTTTTGCTGTTGATAATATCTCGGAATGTATATACACCTTTGGGCATGTTGCCTTTCTCAGCAAGTCTCATAAGTGCTTTGTTTTTCTCATTCTTAGACTTGACATAAATTGTAGATTTGCCCTGCGTAGTGAACTTTATGCGTTCTTCTGATAATTTCGCTGTTGTTCGGTCAAAGTCTTCCTCTGACATTGCTTTCTCAAACAGAGGTATCCCTGCCTGACTGGAGTTCACCACAAATACGATGATCAGTCCAACTGCAACAGCAAGAATGACAGCACCGCCAATTACTTTTTGCACGGTTGTCAGTTTGCCAAAGATTTTTTTGACATTTTCCCCAAATTTTTTCATAAATTCCGGCATTGTACCCCTCCCAAGGTGTTATCCCAAAAATTAACGTCCTTTATAATGTCGTAAGTTATCTAAAAGACTATCTCAAATTGATAATCTCCTTATATGCTCGTATTGCTTTATCAACTATATTCTTAGTAAATAAAACACTCATCTCTGCTTCTTCTGCTGCGATCTGCACATCGGCAATGTCCACACTGTCAGGATCGATCGCCATCTGATTGGTCAGTTCTGCAGATCTGTTCTCCATATCGTTCGCTTTCTCGATAAAAGCCGACAACATATCTCCAAATGAAACGCCGCCAAGAGTCCCCTTACTCTGAGCACCGCCTATATGTCTCGGATTCGTCACATTCATATTGACGAAGTCACCTTTTACCTGATTGATTGATAGATTTGACGAAACTGTCATTGTAACCCTCCCACTGTATTCTATCTTTTTTTTTTGACTTATGCAACATTTTTTTGCATTTTTTTGCATTTTTTATAAAAATGTTACATTCTCATTAATGTTTCGGAAGAATATAAAATTTGATTAGAGAATTTTACGATTTTTTTTGTGCATTACACAATTTCATTCGGATATACTTCATCTCTATACAACTGATAAATATAAGCAGATCCTTCTTTGTATAGATCTAACGATTTATCATTAAGGTATTCAAATGTCTTAGATGAATAAAACTGTCCTATCGCATCGTCATATTCATTTCCCGTATCATCTATTATATAAGAGACAACATCCTGCGTTACACAGTCTATCAGCCAATCTGTCATGTCCATTTTTCAACTCCTGTCTTTGTCAACAATGCTAAAGCCCTTTCAGAATGAAAAGAATACTGCATTGACAACTGCCTATAAGTCAAACCATTCTTAAGCATATCGAGAGTTATATAATGATGCTCATATTGCTGAAACAAAACCGCCATCGCATCATCAGCAACAGGACCATGAACAATATCATATTTATTATCTGTATTGCATAAAGCGTTGCCAATATCATCATTATACCGATTGCGGTTATTCAGAACAAACAAAGCCCATTCTTCCGACGGAATACTGCTAAAATCCATAATATGCAGTTCAGAACTATTCATAAAATCATCATCGATTGAATAAATATTCAGTACCGGAGTACCACCGCTCATCTTCGATACTCGCTCAGCCATAAATACAGCCTGCTGCTTAATATCAGTTAGATAAAAGCCCTTACCAAAATCTTTAAATGGTCTACACCTCTGCAAATCAATATTCTGAATACTTATATTACTCCCGTGATACAGTATCACAACATTCCCCCATTCCTACGGCATATAACTCTCATATCATCAACGGCATCTTGGATTGATAATGTATGCTCTGCCTCATAATTATCTTTCAGAAACTCCAATGCTTTATTAGATTTCAGATAATTGTATGCATCTTTTTTTGTAAGTTTGTTATTCAGAGCAAACTCATTTATGCAGGTAATCATATAATCTGATCTGTTTCTTATTGCCTGTGATGTCATGTTATGTCTCCTCGGTATAATTATAACAAAAAATCCGAAAAAAGCAAGAAGTTTTTCTGTTATTTGAACACTTCACATCCCCATCTACACACTTCGCACTATCCATCCACTGTAATATATCCCTCTGCCCTCTTCTCGCCATTTCTTCTCATACAATGACTGCGGATACCGGTCAAGTTTCGTCACATAATATGGAGAGTCAAACTCCGATGACAAATCAGCACAACCATGCAGGACTTCCATTGCATAGTCGCGATAGTCCTCATTATCCGTCACGAAATACAGTTTGCCGTTCGGTTTAAGCAGTTTGGCATATTGCATAGCCATATCAGGATTGACAATGCGCTTCTTTAGATGACGCTTCTTGAACCACGGATCAGGGAAGTTAATATATATCCGTTCCAGCGAATGCGGCTCGAAAAACTTATCAAGAGCGGTAAAGACATCGCCATTTAATAGGATGACATTCTCTTCTGTTATCTTGTTCTCTTTGACAAGCCGATCACATTTCTTAGCGGCGGCAGTCAGGCACTTATGCTTGACTTCCAATCCGACAAACACAGTCTGAGGAAACTCTGCTGCAATAGTGCTAAGGAACAGTCCGTTGCCGCAGCCAATCTCCAACGACAACGGCTTATCGGCTGACACAATTTTGTTAGGCGGATTATTGTCATCGTAATCCCATTCTCGAATAATATTCATACACTGTCTCCCTGTTCATGACCGCCGAAGCACTCCGGCAGATGCTGCGGATCATATCCCGACTCGATAACACGCTCATTGATATACCGCAGCACAATCGAAGACATATCGATATTTATGACGGCATACTCAACCTTGCCAAATGTGACAGTCGTTCCCTGACATATCTCATTCTCTGCCACTACATAGCGGTTATTCTCTGCCTGCATCATAAGTTTGCCATCATTATAGTCGCGCTCCAACTCACGCAGTTCATCCTCGAAGCGATACTGCACTTTTAGGATCTTATTCTTATTCTCGGCAGCCTCATCCTCGGTTATCTTACCATTCTGTATATCGCGAGTCAGATTAGTCATAGACTGCTGCAGCCGAGAAAGCATCAGTTTATTGTCATTGATACGCTGCTGCAGGTTATCGATAGTGCGGAACTTCTCAGGAAGAATGCCGACACACACAGGAGTCTTGATACCGGCAGCCGAGCCGATCTTCTTACAGCGGATACTGCCGCCGACAACCGTTCTGCCGCCGACGATCTCTGCTCTACGCCCTATCAGAACCAAGTTGCGATCCACCTCAGTCGTGCAGTTCATAAGAGACTCTTCTCCGAAGAAACTGCCTTCCGTCTCGATGTGAGCATTCTCGGCGAATCGCGTGTACAGATTGCCTCTGCACTTGATGGTTCCTTCACCGCTGCCGTTAATGCCGGATTTGAGGATTATATCTCCGTCTGACTCAAGATGCACTTTACCAACGCAGCTGCCGACCTGAATGGAGTCAGTAGCCTTAACGGTAAATCCGTCAGCTACAGTGCCTGCAACAACAACCGCTCCTTCAAAATCAATATTCCCCGTCGAATAATCAACATTCTCAACATGAACAACTTCGCGGACGGAAACCATACTGCCGTGCAGCACAACATATCCATCGATTGACGCAAGCAGTGAGTGTCCGTCAGGACTGAGTTCTGTATTGTCGCCCGGCAGAAGACGGACAGTCTGCTCCGGATGCTCGGCAGGCACAATCTCTCCGAACACATCGATGCCGTCAGTTCCCGGCTTAGGATCGGCAATATCAGCCAACACATCGCCTTTCTTCTTCTCTTGGATGAAGTTCAGTTCTTTGAGATTGACTCTGCCGTACTCATCGGTAAGGAACGGACGGCAGACATCCGTATCGAAGTGATAATTAATCTGATTGACGATCGGAGCGACAGGACGCAGCCCCTCGGCGATAACGAAATCTTCATTATATAAATGCTGCTCCGCTATCCGACTGATGAGCTGTCTGTCGATGCCATAGCAGATGCCGTAGTCCTCAGCAGCGAAAAGTATCTCATCAGCAGTCGGACTCGCTCCGCCTCGCAGAGGCGGCTGGATATTCATAATCGCCGACATCTTGTCCTCACTAACCGTGATGCCGATATTCGCACGGAACTCCGCTCCCATCGGCCACTCTGCGAGTTTCTCCGGGATCTGCCTTGCTCTGTCTATAATATCCCGGATAAATAACGGACTGACACTCGGTATATTGAGCAGTTTCATCCTATTAATAACATCATCTTCATAGACAGGTCTGCCTATTCCTACCGGCGGGTAAACTATCAGATAAGCAAATCCATCCCGATAAAAAATCTTGAAATACCCGTTATGGTCAGGCTCTGTATCACTCTTGGTGTCTTTGATACAGCATAGTATCTTAATACGGCTGCCGTCATTCTCAGCTATCTCATAGTCTATCTGATCAATGCTGTCAGCGTGCAGATAACGGCGGGCCTTATTCAGAGCGTCTTCCATAGAGTTAGAACTGATCGCAATCTTATGAGCCATCGCCGTCTCCTGTATATTGCCAATGATCCAACAATGACTGCGGTGAGTCAAGGCAGGCAGCTCCAATCTCTATCAATCTCCTGTTGCCATCAAAATCAGCATCATCTGCCGGAGGCGGTGCGATAAACAGATCCCGGTTATAGTCAGTCGTCAGATATGCCGTTATGAGACTGCCTGACCGCTGTGCAGCCTGCACAAGGAACACACTCCGTGACAGTCCGACTATAATGCGGTTACGCCGCGGAAATCTCCACTTCTGAGTGCCTGCACCCGGAGCATACTCAGATATAATCGCCCCACCGCCGTCAAGTATCTTCTTAGCCAGATCTTTATTGTCTGCCGGATATATCCTGTCTATGCCACATCCCATCACGGCGATAGTCGGCACTCCTGCATCGACTGCACACTGATGACCGATACTGTCGATACCTGCCGCCAATCCTGATACAATAGTGACACCCTGCGAAGCAAAATAATCACCATACTCTTTCGCTATCTGCTCTCCTGCCGACGACGGATGACGCGTTCCAACGAAACCTATTGAAGTGTAATAATTATACTGCAGATTGCCCTTATAATACAACAGAAACGGACAATCCGGTATCTGAGACAACCCGACAGGGTAATCAGGATCATCAAATCTCATAACTTTGATATGAGCATTGTCAATGAAATACTGCATCTGCATAGCCTGCTCGACGGCTGCAGCCGGATCAAAGTCAGAGCCCTGCCAGCCGCGTCCGAGCAAATTGCGAATAGTAGTCCTGCCAAGCTCCAATATAGCTTTAGATGAGCCGTATCGTCTGAATAAAGCCATCTTCTCTATAGGAGTTATGCCTTCCTCGAATGACAAAGCCATATCATAGACCCGCTCATCAGCCTCAGGAAGCACGACACGCGTATCACTGATAGATATGATATTGCCCCACAGATCTTTATCTTCCGACATCTGCACCTCCCGTGAGCATCATCCTCGTTGTATCGATAAATTCCTCGGCACGCGATATTTGTTCCTTAGACAATGAAGTCTTATTATCCAATATCTGATGATATATCCTAAGTGCCGCATCATACTCACCGGACAGATAATATGCACGCCCCAACAGGAAATACGGATCGGCACTGAAATTACTCCCTAGCAGAGTCAGATCCTGCTGTAAAACCTCAATCGCTCTCGGATAATTTTCCGCACCGAATACGAGGAACTGAGCGAACTCATACAGGACTTCCTTATTATTAGGCATAAGATTGAGAGACTTCTCATAATACTCATACACGATAGCCATCGTCGCCGGAGAACGGTCAGCCTTGAAGCGGTTGACATAGCAGACTGCCATCCAATAATACAGAGTGCTGTCGGTCGAACGAGTTTTGACCGCTTCGCTAAAATACTCCAACGCATTCTCGAACTGTCTGTCCATCATCAAAGCCCGCCCTATGTCTTTGCACAGACCGGCATTGCTCTTATACGCATCCCGCAGAATGGAGATAACCTGCTGATAATCACGCGATGCTTCCATCTTCTTCGCCAGATCATCCGAGCGAGCCAATCTCCTGATAGGAAGAAGAGGATCCCGGCTGCATCCGGTCAGACTTACTATGCCGATTATCAGTAATAATGTCAGTTTCTTCATAACAATCACTCCATGCGGCCACTCTGCAGCCGAAACTTATAGGCGATCATCTATAATCACCACAGAATAAAATAAAATAAAACAATCGAAAAGTCAATAAGAATTTTAATATTTTTTCAATTTTTCAGACCCGATGTAAAAAAAAGCAAAAAAAACTCTTGTTTTTTTTGTTTTTTCTGTTATAATAAACCGATAAATATAAAAAAACTCCACATTCTATGAAATAAGGCCTGCTGCATATATGAGCATAAAATCAATACAAACACAACAATTACACTCGCACCGACATTCAAACAGACATCTCGGCGAGGCTATCAACTCTCTGAAAGCCAAGATAGCATTAATGCTCACTGTAGCACCGGCACTGCTGACCATATCAATGGCGGTGATCAGTCTCAGTCTCTATGAGAGCAACTCCCGTTCGGAGCACATCCGCATCGCTTACGGAGCAGCCAGACTTGCAGTGCAATGCGTTGATCCCGATATGGTAGATCGATATTTAACAGAAGGCAAAGATGTTCCGGGGTATCGGTCTGCAGAAACAAAGCTATACAGCATACGAGCCAACACTCCTGATATTGAGTATCTCTATGTCTACAAGATTATGCCTGACGGATGCCATGTAGTATTTGACCTTGACAGCGAAGGTATGCCGGCATCACATCCGGGAGAAATTATCGAGTTCGACGAAGCATTCGCTCCTGATCTTGAGCTTCTGTTGGCAGGTAAACGAATACAGCCGCGGGAGTCCAACGATAAATACGGTTGGCTGCTGACTGTCTATGAACCGGTATATAACTCAGATGGCAAATGCGTCTGCTATGTCGGAGTTGATATTTCTATGGCGACACTGCGAACATATAAAAGGACATTTATAAGGAAGATAATCATTCTGTTCAGCGGCATTTTTGTTCTGATACTTACGATAGGTCAGTGGATCGCCAACAAATATCTGTCTAAACCTATCAACAGCATCGCAGCTTATGCAGGAGACTTCATGTCGAACAAAGGCGACATCGATGCTATGAATATCTGTGTCGATAAGATCCGCAGTCTCAATATCAAGACAGGAGACGAAGTTGAGAATCTGTATCATTCTTTCTCCAAAATGACAGAAGACACAGTGATGCACATTATCGACATCAAGCAGCAGTCTGATACCATAACCAAGATGCAGAATGAGCGGATCGATATGATGGTCCAGCATGCTACCGAACTGGAGAACAGAGTCGAAGAACGAACGCGGGCTCTGAAACTTGAGAAAGAGAGATCTCAGAGTCTGCTGCTGAACATCCTGCCGATTGATGTTGCCGATGAGCTTACACGCAATCCGGATAAAACCATAGCTAAAAAATTCTCCAATGCGACAGTTCTCTTTACAGATATTGTCGGCTTCACCAAGATGAGTGACAACATGGCAGCCGAAGAAGTCGTAACTATGCTTAACAGTCTCATCTCGAAGTTCGATGAGCGTGCCAAGCGTGAGCATATAGAGAAGATCAAGACGATCGGAGATGCTTATATGGCTGCCGTTGGATTATCCGAGGCTTCCAATCAGGATGCCTCTACAATGATACAATTTGCACAAGGTCTTATACAGGATGTCAGAGACTTCAATGCACAAAACAACTCTAACCTGCAGATACGCCTCGGCATCAATACAGGCAACCTCGTTGCAGGTGTGATCGGTAAGTCGAAGTTTATCTACGACATCTGGGGCGATACTGTGAATGTGGCAAGCAGGATGGAGTCCACAGGCAGACCAATGAAGATACATGTCACAGAAACGACATTTGAGCAGACCAAAGACAAATTCAGCTACAGTGAAAGTGCTGAGATCGAAGTCAAAGGCAAAGGCTTGATGAAGACATATTTCTTATAAGTCTCTATAATATAAAAAACAATCCTGTTTTTGATAAGACAAAATCAGGATTGTTTTTTTATTAATGATGACTGTCAATATTTATTATTTATTCAACATTGAACATACTTACAGCATCAGTAAGAGTCCGCACTGACTTCTCTGCAAGTTCGGATATACTGGTAATATTCTTGGATGCAGATGAGAGCACCTCTGATGCAGCGGCACAAGACTGAACTCCGGTATCAACCGCAGTCTGCATCTGTGACAAAGTACCGCAGTTATGAGCGACCTGTGTCGTCACGGATGCGATCTGAGCCGCACTGTCTTTGACTTTGCCCGTGCTGTCTTTTATATTCGTAAGCTGACCAAGGATACGCTTTGCTTTATCGCCCTGCTCTGATACTGTCCCGGCAAGGTCTGTCATCCTTTCGCTGAAACTGCTTATCTCAGAAATAGTATCTTCAAATGACTTCTCTACATCGAGTGATGAAGCAGATATAGCATTGATCTTGCCCTGTATCGATTTGAGAGACTCACTTGACTCTCTCGCCTGCTTGCTGGTTGTCTCTGCAAGTTTGCGTATCTCATCAGCAACGACTGCAAATCCTTTGCCTGACTCTCCGGCATGTGCCGCTTCAATCGCTGCATTCATAGCCAGCAGGTTCGTCTGACTCGCTACGGTCGATATGACTTCATTCATCTCAAGCAATGCTCCCGACTCGTGCTGAACTTCCTGTATCATATCGACAGAATTTTTCAGAGCCTCTGTACTCGTCTTCGACGCATTGACAATCTTTACGACAGCATTAGTCATCTCTTCTGTATTCCTCGTAATATCGAAGAAGTTGCTGATCACATCCTCAATATCTCCTGACGATGTTATGATCAAACTGTTCTGAGTATCGATCTCGCTTGTCAGATTATCAGATTTCTCTGCGACTTGACCTACGGCGTTATTAACGCTTGTGATAGAGTGGCTCTGCTCGGTTATCGAAGAGTTCATATCGCGGATAGCCTGCTCTGTCATCGTGACTGAAGTATTGATCTCTGCTGAATTATCAGACAGCTGAGCCGACACATCCTTGATAGACTGTGCAGACTCCTTAATCTTGCGGATCAGCACACTGATACTGTAAGAAAAAGAGTTAAACCCTTTGGCAAGCAGTGATGCTTCTGTGGTAAAATAATCATGGAACTTCTTCGTAAAGTCGCCGTTTATGATATATTGGAAACCTGAAACAATATCTTCAAAGTTGTGAGAAACTCTCTTCGACAGAATAACATCAATCGTTATGAGTATTGCGATCATTATAAAGAGGATGACGAACACCATCGACAGTATCTTCATGAACTCTCCGATAAAGTCAGATGTCGGACCGTCAACTGCAATATACCAACTCGTTCCGCTGATAGGATGCAATCCGTAAAAATAATCTCCCTTAATAAAAGTCTTGCTCCTGCCGTCAAGATAATGCTCCTTAGCATAATCATTCATACTGACATCGCTGAAATAATCCTTCGCCATAATGGCAGCCGGATCATCATTAGTCAGATACAGCCCTTGAGAATTAATAATATGGACTCTGCTGTTATCTGAGATATGGATCTTGTCCACTGTCTCTGACAGTGCATCAAGGACAATATCAGCACCTGTTACACCGACTATCTCGCCGGCCTTATTCAGAGTGCGATATGACAGAGTGACGATCAGCTTGCCTGTGTTGGCATCAGTAAACGGCTCAGAATAATGAACCCGGCTCGTATCTCTTATAGCATCCTTATGCCATTGGCGAGCCTGAATGTTGAAATCATCAGGTGGTATCCAACCTGTATTAGTGATCAGATAGCCGCCTTCCCACAGCTGCTCCTTAGTTGCGTAGTAAAGCATTGTGCCTTCTTTCATATAACGCCCGATCCATACAAGAGCATCTTCTTCCTGACGGCGGTCATTCAATGACGGATATATATTAGCAAAGTTCCTAACCAATCCTGTATATTCTCCAAGAATGCCGGAAATCTGCTCGCCAAGAGTATTCATCGACTTATCAACGACAGACACTGTAGTTTTCTTAATCAAGTGTGTAATCGTCCATGAAAAAGACGCACACAAAAAAACAGAAACGATAATAATCGAGCCGACAGTTCCTATAAGCAGCTCGGACATGAGAGACAAGTGCGAACGATCTTTCATAATTATACCCCTTATTTTTTTGATGATTTTATATCATTATTTGAGTTTCAAGTCAAATAAAAAATCAAAAGAAAATGCAGTTTATTGAAGATTTTGCTTGTTTTTATCACTTTTTTTTATTATATTATTTTATGGTATACGGAAGATACAAAGATCATTAACAAGGAGCACTTATGGATCTCATATTTTTTGTACTTTTGCTTTTTATCGGCATTATATTTACGATCATACCAAGACTCTTCGCATTTATATACTCACATCCGTGGATAGCACTGGCACTGATCGCCATCGGGATTGCAGCATCAGCGACATCCAAACAGCGTAAGAAGACAGCATTCGACAGGCTGATCGCTGATAATCTTCCATTCTTAATATCATTCATCGCTGCACATTCTGATCGCAAGAGAGACATCGTGCTCAATGCAAAATCAACACTGCAGGAACACTTCGAGGCAGTCACAGTCCGCAGGATAATGATGCTGCTCAAAAAATGCGATGAAAGCGGAGTGTCTGACTCCGAAGTTAAGCATGCCTGCTTCAATCTGGCATCGCAGCTTGGCTACAACAGCCGCTATCAGCTCTATGACATTCTGCAGCAGATCTTAGGCACACCGACACACGATGAACAGGCAGCACTGCAGAGGATAGCCGTTCTGCTCAACCTTACATACACAAATACCGGCAATGCGTATCAGTCATTCTATGATTTCTTCAACAGTTTCACCGGCGGAGCGTATTCTGACTACAGCGGAAACAGTCAGCAGCAGCAATACCGCTCGCAAAACATTGACTACGATCCGTATAAAGTGTTAGACCTGACGAAAGACGCATCCAATGATGAGATCAAGAAGACATACCGCCGATTGTGCAAGCAGTATCATCCGGATAAAACAGCCGGTCTGCCGGAAAATGAGCGTGCCGAAGCAGAGAAGAAGATCCGTGAGATAATCGCTGCTTATGATAAGATCAAGCAGGAGCGTCCTGGATTGTAATATAAAAAAAACAAAATGAAATAATCAATAAATTTGTTGAAAAAACTAAAAATCTTTGGTATAATACAGCTATTGAGAGAATTACAACAAATGATGTTGATTTTCATTGTTATTTAGGGGTTTATCTTATGAAAAAATTAGTATTAGTTATGGTTATGATGCTGGGCATATTCGGCACATCGATGATCTTCGCAGAAACTGCTGACGCTGAAACAGCTCAGAATACAGCAAAAGCTGCACAGTATCTGGCAGCAGCCATTGCGATTGCATTCGCTACATTTGCTTCAGGTCTTGCTATCGGCAAGATCGGTTCTTCGGCAATGGGAGCATTGAGTGAGCGACCTGAAGTCGGCGGTATGGCATTGGTTATCACTGCATTGGCAGAAGGTGTATCACTGTGGGGCTTCCTCATTGCATTCTTTATCCTGCAGGCCAAATAAGGACACTGCATGAACTTCTATGTAATAGGCGATGAAGATGTAGTTTTGGGATTTCGATTTGCAGGCATTCACGGCAGTATAGCTGATACTGCTGACGAAGCAAATGAAGCATTCGACAAGGTGACATCCGGCGAATACGGAGAGATCGGCATACTCATCATTACCGAAAAAGTGTCTCTGCTAATGGAAGATAAAATTATGCAGTGGCAGCTTGCCGGCAATTATCCTCTCATCGTTGAGATACCTGATATGACCGGTCACATAGAAGGCAAGACATCGCTGCTCGACTCGATCAAGAAAGCAGTCGGCATCGCGGTGTAGTCAGATAAATTGCACAGAAACAAGAGCATATCGGTTCGATATGCTCTTATTTTTTCTTTAAAGAGCCGAGTCTAAGAACTGCAAAATCAACGAAACCGGCATGATCATTATCGAAGAAATAATCAAACTCATCAGAGAATGTCAACGAAAATCGCTCCAACATCCAATCATCAGGCTGCCAGCAAGCCAGATTGTCATGTTTCATAATCACAGAGTTATAAGTCCCGAATGTGCCTGGCAGCACAGATGTGAAGAAGTCATTATCAGGATCAAACTCAGTTTTCCGCAGCAGATACAGCAGATTGAGGAACTGTTTCTTACTTACATCTGTATCGACGATCTTGAGGAACGAGTCGAATGCAATCATTGAGTAGATATAATGTCCCTGCTTGGACAGTCGCCAGAGTTTGGCGATAGATTTCTTAAGGAAGAACTGTTGACGGCGGCACCGCTCGATGTCCCCAAATCTGAAACTTCGGTTGCGTATCCACTGCACGCCCAGTTTCCCCTCCAAGATCTTATCTGTGCTGACTCCGCCGATGATCGCCATAAATGCCTCGAAACTGCGGAAATTATCCATAACGATCTTATTATCGATGTGGACGCTAAGCAACCGCTCTACATTCTGACACAGCTCATCCACACCACCCCAATACATACTGTGACCGATCTTATCGGAGTATCCCTTATACTTACCGCCGCTGATTGTGATCAGTGTATCACGCGGGATCGATACAGATAATATCTGACCATCCTTATTAATACGGATAAGGACGATAACATCAGCACGACACTTATCATCACCATATCCGTGTTTATCAGAGCCGATAAGCAGGATATTATAGCAGTCTGTCCAATGAGTCAGATCAAGTGACGGCAGATCATCACTCCACCCCATCTCGGCGGCACGATGTGCTGTATCCTGATCAAAGTCAGGAGTCTGACGCTCTTCATCGAAGTTGAATATGCTGTCCACAGTCTTGATCTCTGTTGTTTCATCGTGCATCGCAGTCTTGACGACATTATCGATATTGTAGATAAAATCGGCAAGTTTGAGCAGATTAATCCCGATGATGAAAACCGCGAAGCACAGAAGCATCAATAATGTAACTTTTTTGAGGATCCCCAACCATTCATTCTGCATATCTTGATTATCGGAAAAAAAATGCTGTTTTGCAGACACAAAACAGCATTTTTTTGCTCATTCCTTGACAAACTTCTCTATCCTGCATTTATGCTCTTTGGTTTCCTTATCATAGCTCGCTCCGACGAATACAATCTCGCCGTGCCAGTTGTCAAGACTCTTGAAATATTTCTTCTCCCGGATCTGTGCAAGTGCC
>JAFYAI010000074.1 GCA_017540815.1 Spirochaetales bacterium | reverse complement strand
GATGCTGTCCGTAATGAGATTATGCATGACATTCATGCATTCTTCAAACCGGAGTTTCTCAACCGTATCGATGAGATTATCATATTCCACAAGTTGTCAAAAGACAATGTGCGGGATATTATTAGGATTCAGCTTGATGCATTGGCAAACAGACTCAAAGACAGGGATGTCAATGTGGTCTTCACAGACAAACTGATAGACCTCATAACACAAGTCGGCTATGATCCTGACTTCGGTGCGAGACCGATAAAGCGAGCGATACAAACTTACATCGAGAATGCGTTGTCCAAAGAGATTATCAAAGGCAATATTACCGAGAAGATGACAGTCACGATTGATGCTGTCGGCGAGGAAGTGGTGATTACAACTAAATAAAAAAATTAGGAAGTTTTCTTTCAGAAAACTTCCTAATTTTTTTACAATTTTATCGCCATTGCCACAGTGACTTCCTTATTTTTCCAATCATAGCCGCCGCCGATGGATGTGCGATCGAAGAAAGCCAGTTTCTGACCTGTTGTCTTTCGATAGATAGATTTAATCCGATATGCAAATACAAACGGGATAGAACAAAGTGGGGTAATAATACCGCATACAGCCAATAAAATTGGTCCTGCAATAAAGCTACCATCATAAATCACAGGGAAAAGACCAAAACACATAATTCCGCTCAAGCCAAAAGTTCCACCTATAGCCGCCAGAGCAACTCCACCGCCGATATTCTTCCTATAATAATGCTTCATATCTTCATAGCTGTCGGGAGAAATGCCCCATTTACCATAAATGTATTTATCCAATACTTTTGTCTCAGCAGAATTATAATTAACCGATTTGTCCTCTTTTTTATTTCTTAATCTCTCCATCGTATCCATACTGCCTTCTGCTTCATCTGATGCTCCGACAGTCTCCTTAATAATCTGCTCCGCAATCATTTTGACAGCCTTTTCCAGTTTAGAGTCACTGCCGCCTTTTTCCTGTTTGGCATATTTGAGCGTAGCGGTCTGAATATCCATCCCTTTGATTGACAGAAGTGCTTTGCCGCCGAATCGAAAAATACTACCAAAGAATACCATTTCTGCACCAGCCATTTTACCCAACTCAACAGCTGAACTTTCATCAAACATATCACCACTCTGCATCTGCATTTCTTTCAATGCTGCATCCAATCTTGCTCGTTCTACAACAGTAAACTTTCTTGAATTTACCATCTCAACCGTAAAAATCTCCGTCAGATAAGACATTGCTGATTTACTGATTTTTTCATCCGGTGTAAACGGCAGCACCGCAATTCTAGTCTGAGCTGCCAACATTCCACAGAGCACAGCATTAATTATTAATGCAATTATGATTATTTTAATTTTTTTCATTATACAAAACCTCACTTAGTGATTTTTTTTCGTATTTCCGCACGAAATGGAAATACACAACTTATTATGGAATTATAAAAAAATGAATTAAATGGCAGAAATGCCATTATAAAAGAAGAAAAAATGTTCCCATAGAAGAACCTCCGTAGTATGTTTTTATACAACAAAAACTCCGTATTACCAAAAAGTTCACACAGACAGACAATCCCCATACCACGGAAAAAAGATTCAACTGTCTCATTTTAGCAATATGGAGTCTTTCATAGGCTCTTCTCACTATATGAGACCGTGTTATGTTATTTCTGTCATTCGTCAGAGAGGTGTGAAACTATCTGACGAATCAGTTTTGTTATATGCAATAATGATATAAAATAAGTTTGATTTTGTCAATATAAATTTGGAAAAAATAAGAAAAAGAAAGGGCTGGCTTCGCCAGCCCTTTCTTTTTCTTATTTCGTCAAATTCACCAGCCACCGCTCGCGACGCAGCCACAATTGTGCAACAATCATTTTGACGACATCGGAGAGTTTGACAAGTGCATAGAGTGCAACCGGATCAAGGTCGGTCAATGCTGCAAGGATAATGATCGCCCCGACAAACAGCACATTAGATATGGTATCACACACAGCTCCCATCCGAGTGTCTCCTCCGGCTCGCGATATGGCATACTGACCGTTGAGATACGCCCACAACGGCATATACCCGGCAGTCACCACTACGAGACAGAATGCGATATGCCGAGCTTCTGCTGACAGACTGCCGAATACTATCGGTATGATTAGCACCGATGCAAATCCGAGCAGCATAAACATTACTCCGATCATCAGTGAGCCGGTCAAAGCCCAATTCTTATACTGCTTTGCCTGCTCCAGCCGCCCTGCTCCGAGTTCCTGACCAAGTATTACTCCTGTAGAAACAGTTATCCCGGCGAAACAGATGAAAAACAAATGAGATATTGTCAGTCCTGCATTCATACCGGATACGACATCTGCACCGCCTCTCGTATTGAGGATCGCATTCGATACTGTTTCTGCGACGGCCCAGATCCCCTCTGCATACAATATCATCGATGACTTTGCAATGATCCTGCCAAACAGCCTGAAGTCGATATGCCAAAGATGACTAATACCGTTAAGGAATGGCGGACGCTTGCATAAAATATATATACAGAATATAATCAACTCACAAAACCTAGCGATAACCGTCGCATAGGCTGCCCCGACCACCTCAAGCCTCGGCATTCCGAGATGACCATAGATCAATAGCCAGTTGCAGAATGTATTGATAAGAGCCGCCGTTATGGAGATCACAAGCGGCGGACGAACGATCTCTATCTCACGAAGTGATGACGAGATAACCTGCGACACAATAATGAATATAAATGACGGTGCGACTGCTCTGGAGTATTTAACTGCCTGCTCAATTATGAGATCCGCATCGGTATTGACAGTTACCATAAGGTGGAACAACAGCCTCGGAGCAGCAAACATGACCGAAGCCGACAAAACCGCGATTATCCCGCCGATTATCAGTTTGAACTTAAACGACTGACTCATTCCTTCGGAATCCTTAGATCCGAAGAACTGTGACATGAAAATTCCACCGGACAGACACACTGTATCCATCATCAGTATAAAGATAAATATGATCTGCCCAGCAACATTCACACCGGACATCTTAATGTCACCAAGACCGGCAACCATAAAGTTATCCACAAGTGATACTAAAGTCTGCACGAACAATTGTGCCATCACAGGCAGTGCTATTCTGAATGTGCGTTTATAGAATGAGATCGTTCCGATATATTTATGTGTCATATTATATCCTCAACAAAAAACGGACTGCTTAAGCAGTCCGTTTTTTGTTGTTTATTACAGTTTCTTCTTGCGTTTGTATATTACGCACGGTGCTTTAACAACCAATAATGACAGACTGTCTTTCGCCATCAGCCGGTCAATCGCCGCTTCTACTTCGTCCTTTTTATAAGCATCAACCATAGCATAGTTATCATCATCAATACCTACAGCCTCAGCGAGTTTCTTATAGTTGACAGGAGTCGTCTGCTGTCCCTGCAAAGTCTCACCAACGAACGGATTGACCTGCATACCGGTCATAGCCGTTGTCCAGTTATCCATAACGATGACGAGGATCTTCTTTTTATTGAATGCCGCATTTACAAGACCTGTGATACCGCTGTGTGCGAAAGTCGAGTCTCCGATGACAGCGATCATCTTCTTGTTCGGTATCGACAAACTCATACCCTGAGCCACTGTAATGCTCGCACCCATATCGACGCAGGTATCGATCGCTCTAAACGGCGGCATAACACCGAGCGTATAACAGCCGATGTCTCCAGTCACAATTGTGTTGTATTTGCGGATAAGACTATACACCGTTCTGTGCGGACATCCCGGACAAAGGGCCGGCAGCCGAACAGGGATATTATCTGCAATCGGAGCAGCACTCTCAGCCGTCTCGCCGCATATCTTCTCCCGTATCAGATCCGGCGAGAACTCACCTGTAATCGGGAACAGCTCCTTGCCAATCACCTTGCAGCCGTAAGACTTTATCTCCATCTCCATAAACGGATCAAGTTCCTCAACGACATAACATTTATCAACGCTGTTCACGAAGTCGATAATCTTCTTCTTAGGCAGCGGATTGCACATACCGATCTTTAGGAATGACGCATTCGGGCAGGCTTCCTTTGCATACATATAACTGATGCCGCTTGTGATGATACCGATTTTCTTGTCATTCATCTCAATGACATTCAGCGGTGAAGTCTCGGCATACTCTGCAAGTTTCGCCATTCTGTCTTCGACTGCGAAGTGTCTCTTGCGTGCAAATCCAGGCACCATAACGAACTTCTGAGGATTGGGATCAAACCCCATCGATACTTTGGACTGAGTTTTAGCACCGTCATCAAGAGTCACGACACTCTTGGAATGTGATATTCGCGTCGTAGGTCTCAAGAACACAGGTGTATCGAAAGTCTCGCTCAGCTCAAATGCCATCTTCACGAAGTCATAAGCCTCCTGCGAACTTGACGGCTCTAACATCGGTATCAGGCTCCATGGCAAGAGTTATTACATACGTCGACTCCCTGCGCCAGTCATACGGCAACAATCTTTTGCTTTTCGACAATGGCGATATCCTGCAGGGCCAGCCGACGTGCTACTAT
>JAFYAI010000073.1 GCA_017540815.1 Spirochaetales bacterium | reverse complement strand
TGATCATATCGCCGTGATTGTAGCAGAATACGGAATAATCAAGAAATGAGTCAGGATTGAGCGAGTTTTTCTCGATATTCATAATGTAATAATTGCGAGCGGCGTTAAGATCTGTTTTTTCATAGAATTGTGCCAGCATTGATATGGCACGGTAGTTCTTGTTATCTGTCTTGATAATATCGAGCAGTGCATTCTGTGCTAATTTGTGTCTGTTAGTATCGAGATACAGCTGTGCCAATCCGTTGTGTGCATCTGTATTGAGAGGATTTTTAGCCAGAACCTGTCTGTACCGTTTTTCGGCACTCTCGTATCGTCCGAGTTTACTTTCGATGTCAGCGGCGAAGACTTGCAGCTCAGGCTTCTTATCCGACAGTTTCAAAGCACGCTGCATATAGTCGTAGGCATAATCGTAATTGCCTGTCTCATAATATATCTTCGCCAGCTGCAGAATCGGTTCTATATAGTTAGGATTAGTCTCCAATGCCTGCTTGAACTTCTCAATCGCCAGCACATAATCCTCTGCAAACACAGCGGACTGCCCTTCCTGATAAAGAGTAAAGACATTAGATTGTGCAGAAATGTTTATGATCGCAATATTAATAATGAATAAAAGAATAAAAAGGCGTTTTGCCATTGTCGTCTCCCAAATGCATCAAATGCAGAATAATTATATAGATTTTTTGTGGTTTTGTCAAGGGGAATTTTTTGTAGGGCGGTTCCGTGTAATAAATTTCGTCACATGATAAAATTTTACTAAAATCATATTTTTTCTCAAATTTTAAAATAGTTCTTGACAGCACGGCATTTTCATATTATCATATATTATATTTTAATAAAACGGAGTAGTAAATGGCTGCAAAATTTGAGATTTATAAAGACAAGGCTGGCGAGTTTCGATTTCGACTGAAAGCAGGCAATGGTGAGAACATCCTGTCAGGTGAGGGCTATAAAGCAAAAGCCGGATGCAAAAACGGCATTGAGTCGATTATCAAGAACTCACAGGACGAGAAGCGATTTGAGACTTATCAGGACAAGAAAGGCGAGTATCGATTCCGATTGAAAGCCGCTAACGGTGAGATCATCGGTGTTGGTGAGGGCTATACAACTGCTGACGGCTGCAAGAAAGGCATCGAGTCAGTAGCTCGCAATGCCAAAGAAGCTGAGATCGTAGATCTGACAGTTGAGAAGTAAAATTAAAAAATGATAAAAAAATAAGACTGCCGATGAGCAGTCTTATTTTTTTGCCCTTATGTCACTCATACCGCAACGCATCGATCGGATTGAGATTAGATGCTTTCTTTGCCGGATAGTAACCGAAGAACATACCGACGAAGCCTGAGAATCCAAACGACAGCAGCACGATAAATCCGTTTATTACAAGTTTTGTAGATGTAAAGTTATTCATCACAAATGATATGATGAATGCAATAAGTATGCCGATAATGCCGCCCATTACACTGAGGATCAGTGACTCAACGAGGAACTGAAACAGGATGTCTTTCGCCCTTGCTCCGACTGAGATGCGGATGCCGATCTCGCGTGTGCGTTCAGTTACTGAGACGAGCATTATATTCATAATACCGATACCGCCGACTATAAGTGATACTCCGGCGATCGCTCCGAGCAGGATTGTCAGGTAGGCGTTAATCGAGGCAGAGCGTTCTACCATCTCTGTTTGACTGCTGATTGTGAAGTCATCTGAGGCTGTCGAAGCGAGTTTGTGCGAGTTTCGCATTATTAACCTAACTTCTTCGATGCAGTCGTCGATCTCATTCGTCGAACGGCAGCTGATCTCGATAGACCGCACCCGCTTGTTGCCGCTGAATTTCCTCAGCGCTGTTGTGTATGGCACGAAGATTATGTCGTCTTGGTCGCCGCCCATTCCGCCTGTGTTGCCTTTCTCAGACAGAATGCCGATAATGCGGAATGGTGCAGTCCCGATGCGGATTGATTGTCCGACAGGATTCTCGCCATCGGGGTAGAGTTGGTTGGCAACAGTTTTGCCGATTACTGCGTAGCTGCGGCAGGCTTGCATATCTTCATCATCGAAGAAATATCCCTGCGATACGGAGTAATTCTTAATCTCAGGATATTCATCGGAGACCCCGTAAACCTGCGTAGACCAGTTGTTGCCATTGCCGATGATCTGACGGTTAGAACTGATTGTCGGTGAGGCGTATTTGGCAAGTTCTGATTCTGATTTGATTGCCTTGTAGTCGTCCACGGTTATTCGGTTGAAACTGCCTGCCCCCTGGCTGACTCCGGCCATTCGGCGCGGTGCGGAGTAAACAGTGATGAGATTCGTTCCCATTGAGAGGATTTGTTCTTCGACCTGTTTCTGTGTTCCCTGACCGATCCCGACCATTACGATGACAGACGCTACACCGATGATTATGCCGAGAGAAGTCAGCAGACTTCGCGTCTTATTTTTCAGAATGTTCTTTACTGCGATTTGCAGCGTTACCCAGATGCTCATATTTGATCCTTTTTTATTTTGCCTCACCCCTGCCTTCGGCATCCCCTCTCCATGCAAGCACGGAGAGGGGGTTCAGCCGGTTTATTAATCAATAATTCAGTCAATATCCCCTCTCCGTCGTTAGATGGAGAGGGGTGGCAGCGGCGACGCCGCTGACGGGGTGAGGTTGTCTCACTCATTCAGTGCCTTAATCAGCACGCCCTCGCCAAGTGTTCCGATGAATATACTGTTATTATATATCGACAGTGTGTTAATGTCAAGTCCGAAATATTTATCGGAAAAACGGAATGTCTCCCAGCCGGAAGTCGTCAGATTATAGATGAAGATACCTTTGCCGAGCGTGCCGAAGAAGATTTTATCCTGATAGCGTTCTGCACAGAGGATAAAGTCATCAGCGATGCCGGCATTCTTCTTCGTGAAGTTTTGTGATTTCTTGGTTTTTGTATTGTATCGGACGATGCCGCGTCCATAAGTCGCCAGCCAGATTTCATCACCTGATGAAATTATTTTCACAACGGGATTCTCTCGCTGCGACAGAGCATTGTCGCGGACAAATTCGCCATTCTCATAGCGGTAGACATTGCCATTGTATGTGCAGACGAACAGAATATTGCCAATCGGATTAAGGCTCACGACATTCGTCATAAGATCCTGTGATTTGTTGCTGAATGTCATCGATGTTTTATCGTATTCCACAACTCCGCTGCCGAGAGTGCCAATGAATATCCGTCCGCCGAATTCCGTAACCGAAGTAATTGATATGCCTTTCAGTTCATTCGGCGAAGACCAGCGTTGGCTTCGCTTGTCGAGGATAGACAAGCCTTCCTGCGTGCCGACATAGATATATCTGCCGTCATTGTAGAGTGTGCGGATATTTTCGCAGATAACTTCATTCCGCGTGTAGAATTTCGACTCTTCGAGAATGTAGTTATAGCAGATAAGGCTGCCGTTCCAAGTGCCGATATAGATCACATCTTTGTCGATGAGAATGGCACTGACATTGGGGTCTTTGTATGCAATCGTCGTTGTGTCGATCGACTGCCAGAGAATCTTGTCAGCCAGATAGTGATACAGATCCAGCTCATAGCCGCTAAGGAGCGTTTCGTTAATAAGGCTGTAGAAGTGTTTCGCCTCGGACTGCCGTTTTTGTTTCGTCAGAATGTCACTGATGTAGAGATTCACCTTGTCATTGGGCAGTGTCTTGCGGTTAGACAGCGGCTTAAGAATTGTCAGAGCATTGTCGAAATACTCCAGCTTATATTGGATCATTCCGTTGAAATACGCAATTCTGTCCATATAGTTCTGCGTAAGGCGGTCGTAATTAGGATGAGACAACGCTTCTTCAATGTGGAACTGAGCTTTGAACCAGTTTTTTTTCTCGAAATATATCGTCGCCAGATGAAAATCCGCAATTGGTGCAAACTCCGTATCGGAGTAGGTGTACTTGATGTCAGTCAGTATTTCTTCTGCCTTGTCGAACTGCTTGGTGAGAATGTAAGAACTCGCTCGGCTTATCCTCTTATTCACATCGACTTTCTCGCTGAGAATGAGGCTGTAAGCCGGAGAACACATTATCAGAAGTATAAGCCCAACAGACAATCTCTGCTTCACTGCTGCTCCTTGTTGGCTGTCACATTCTTAGCTGTCATCTTTGTCCTGATAATGCCGATAACCGTGATGACAGTCAGCACAGAAACAGCAATTATCAGCCCAATCCATTTGAAGTATGTGATGACAGAAACGATGACCGCTGCACTTAGCACTCCCAAGAAGATATAGAGTATCGACTTAGCGTAGGAGAGGTGCATCAGATATGCGATAAGAGAGCCTGTCCATGCACCTGTGACCGGCAGCGGTATGCCTACGAAGAATGTCAATCCCAATTCCTGATATTTCTCGACAGACTCGCTTTTGGCGAGCGTCTTGGCGAAGAACCAATCGAACAGCTTGTCGAATGTCTTAAACCGCCTTAAGAATTTCTCAACGAAGCGGAATATGAACAGCACGAAGAATATCGGCAGCATATTCCCGATGACAGACGCAAGGATGACCCAATGCCACTGCAAATGGAAGAACAATATCCCAATCGGTATCGCTCCTCGCAGTTCTACGATGGGGATAACGGCGATGAGCATGATCGCAATGTAAGGATTGATATGATGCTCTATCATCGCCGATGCAAGTCTGACTCCCAAAGAGTCGTCGCTTGCATCCGCTCCTGACAGAATGATCCCTGCCGCTATTAAGATACCATACAGAATAATCAGTTTTTTCTTCGTCATAGCAGTTTTTATGATTGTCCGAGATCCATTGCTTTCATGATCTCGTCGATGTTGGTCTTTATCACATTAAAGTCGGATGTGTCCAACTTTTTTCTGGTTTCAGCATACGGATCTACTGAGGCAGACGCTATATATGCAGCAAGAGCCGGATTCTCAGCGATAGTTTTCTCCAGAGTCCTGTCGTATGCAGCGATCGTTGTATAGTAGTGCAGTCTCATCCATTTTTCCAGAGCATTTGATCCGCTTATCCCATTTTTGTTTAGGATAGCTGTGACTTTCTTTTCTGCATTGTTCTCTGCCAATGCTGCGAGAGCGGCTGCTGTCCCGGCAGTGCTTATGAAATCATTATAGCTTTCCATATCTCTTATGATAGTTTTATAGTTCTTGATAAAGTTCTTAACATCTGCATTTGTCAGTCCTGTTGATTTGTCTTTTTCGGACTCTTCTGCGAATGCGGCAAATGCGATAAACATCATCATTACGATTAAAAATAACTTGTTTTTCATTTTTAAAACTCCTTATGCCTTTTGTCATTGCCGTGCCAGCCACAGCAATCTTTTAATGTCCTCTGTCATTGTCGTGCCTGCCACGGCAATCTTTTCAATAATCATCTCTCTTTATATATGCAAATACTTCCGCCGTAAGAATCGCACACGGCTCATCATGCACATTATCCCAAACATTAACCGTTGCCGTCAGGACCGAGTTCTTCCTTTTGGCAAGTTTTGCAAAATACTTATCCCATTCATCAGCCGTAACTGTGCATTCCGTGCGAAAGTCTGACTGCACCGGTTTTTTGTAGGCGATAGACGCATTGGAGGCTACTATCTCGGCTGTAACATTCCTGCTGCGAGCCTGCATATTTGCGAAGCCCCATGCCGTGAGAATGCCTGCTGCAAAGATACTGCCTGCGAAGCCTGTGCCTTTGTCATTGTGATTGCCGTTGAGAGGCACTTCGTATTTGATTGTTTGCCCGTCGTAATATGCAACTTTGAAGTTCACCGCATTTGTCAGCGGGATATTTTCATTCAGATATGTCTGCAGATAACTGCATTCTTCTATCATATTGTTCATAATTGCTCCGAATGTCGTATTACAGACAGGCGGCGATGTAGCCGTCTACTTCGAGTTTATTATCAGTAATATCGCCTGTATTGTAAGTTTTCAGAACATTGATATTCTTCCATTCTGTTTTTTCTGCGAGACGCAGCAGTGCAGTCACTCCACCGCCGCCGTGAGCGGTGATTGTTCCCAAAGCAAGCTGCTCCGAGAACCGATCAGGCTTCATCTCACACAATATTTTAGCAAAATTAGTGTCTTTGATAATCGCATCATCAAATTTTGCCTTCTCACTCAGGTTAGTAGTGATGATGATCAGATATTTCTTGTCATTCTTAATGCCGTCTTCCAACAGTGCGTTCAGTGCGTTGGCAAGCATTATTGTGAATTTCGTGTTATTCTCGCCCATTATTATCGGCACGATCTTTGTATCAGCACCTAATGCTTTATATATGAATGGCAGCTGGACTTCGGCGGAGAACTCACCGGCGAATTTGTCTTTGTATTGATCCGTAAGAGAGTAGATATACTCACTGCGGAACTTATGCAGAATATCCATTGCGTCTGTATCGACATCAATGTCTCCGAACGGGCTTGCCCATTTGTCATATTTCGTCAGAGCAATAGCAGGAAATGAAAAGTGATGCATCGGACTTATGATGACTGCCGTGTCGTAGTGTTTGCCGGCAACTGTAGAATACGCAGCCTTGTAGCAGTCCAATGCTGTCTTGTAACTGCCCTCCGGCACGATGATGGCATTGACTTCGCCGCGATTATCAGGCTGTATGTCTGTCATAGTGTCAAGCATTTGTCTGTCTGCAGGATACAGTTTCCCGCAGGCAATCATTTGTCGAATATTATCTGCCATATTTTTCTTAGCCTCCGTATAAAGTTAAGTATACAAGTTTTATTGATTTTTTGCAAGGAATATTTTATAAAAAAAATCATCAGGTGATGAAATTTTCAATTTCATCACCTGATGATTTTTTTTAACTTAACTTCTCCAATATCTTCCCCTGCAGTTCCATCATCTCACCGTTATCCGTGACATGATCATATCCCAGGAGATGGAGCATCCCGTGCAGGATGAGCATTTTTTCTTCGGCGATCGGATCATGGTTATCTTCTGCGGCTTGTCGGAGCGTTTGTGCCAGAGAGATCACTATATCGCCGAGCTGTTTCCTCTTACCTGCCGGGAAGCCGACATCTTCACCTTCTATCTGTGAGAATGACAGCACATCTGTAACTTCGTCTAAATTGCGATAGTCACGGTTTAGAGTGCGTATCTGTTCATCAGAGCAGAAGTAAACCGACATCTCGAAATCATGCAGATCCAATTCTGCGGCGACAGCGTTTGCCCACTCAGTGACCTGCTTATTTTTGAGGAATATCTTCTTTAGTGATGTGACTTCTTCGTCATAGCTAATATCGATCTTGTTTTTCATTTCTGCTCCTGTTTATATTGACGATTTGTTTTCGTTTTTAATATTCTGAGTGCTGCTTTCGCCGGTTTGAGCCGATTTCTCGTCCGGTTTCCTGTCATCCGGCTTAGACTCCTGATTGTCCTCTGATTTCTTCTCATCAGGATATTTTATTCTGGAGTGGTGCATACCGCTGAGGATACGGATAAACGATGTTTTAATCTTGGATATGTCTTTGAGAGTAAGACCTGAGTCGTCGAGCTGCCCGGACTCATAGTTGCCGTCAACGATTGCGTTGACGCGTTTCTCAATGTTAGTAGTATTAGGCTTATCCAAAGCACGGGTTGCAGCCTCGACCTGATCTGCCAGCATTACGATCGCAGACTCTATGAACTGCGGTTTCTCACCGGGATAGCGGTACATATTTTCGTCGATCTCTTCTTTATCCGAGTCGGCTGCATTCTTAGCTTTTTCATAGAAGAATCTGATCAGCGAAGTGCCGTGGTGCTGTGCGATAATCTCTATAACTTTGTCAGGCATCTTAGCTGCCTTTGCACGCTCTACGCCGAGTTTGACATGATTTTTGAGAATGGCTACACTGATTGACGGCTTTAGATCATCGTGAACATTGTAGTCACTCTGATTTTCAACGAAATATTCCGGATTGTCGATCTTGCCGGTGTCATGGTATAGTGCACCGACTTTCGCCAGCAGACCGTTGGCACCGATGTCGTTAGCCGCATTCTCAGCAATGCCTGCAACCGTGAACGAGTGTGAGTATGTTCCACCGGCATGACTCAGCAATTCTTTGAGCAGAGGCGATGACATATCGCTAAGCTCCTGCAGTCGGAATACAGTAGGTGTATTAAGAACGAGCTCTCCGACAGCGATGAATCCGACAGCCAGTATCGCAGACAAGATCCCGTTGAATGCCGCTCCGCCCAAGAACGGCAGCAGTTGAACAGAGTCGAGATTAAGTGAGAGCATAACAAACACTGCGATGGCTACATTCCTGAGAGATATGCGGAGACCGAGACTTAGCAGGTCGCTTCGCTTGGTAATCTTGCTTATGCCGAACAGAGATGTGATGCCGGATAGGAATACGAACATAAATCCTGAGTCATTGTATCCCGATGATACGAAGAATATCATCGACAGAACTATTGATGCAAACAATGCAGTCTGTTTGTCATACATAAATGTGAACACAAGTGAGAATGTAGCAGTCGGTATAAACAATCCGAAGTAGTTGGATGCTGTATCGTATCCGGTATATACAGGTATATGGACAGCTATCACGAACATCAGTATCGTGACAGACAGGAACATGAGATTCTTCAGTTCGGAGAAGAGATTGACTCTGCATATCCGCATAAAGAAGTATGCAAACAGAAAAAACGACAGAATGATAAACAGAGTTGAGATAAATCTCTTGGGCGAGAATTGATTCACTGCGATAGCATTCATCGCATCGATCTGATCTGCAGCCGATTCGGTAAGTATATCTCCTCTCCTGATAATGACCTGACCTTTTTTGACTGTGTTATAGACATTGCCCTGACTCTTGATTTTGTTCTGGAGATTATTGTCAGTCTGCTCATTGTCATAGATGATATTAGGCTGGAGCAGTTTGATCATCACTGTCAGGATTGTATTCCTGTTCTGTATACTCTGATTGGGGAAGGCTTCATCTATATCGGATTTGATTTTATCTTTATTGATGTAGAATTTTTCCAATTCTTTCTTTGTGTACTCACGCTCACCGATATTTGTTGCATTTGTGAAGATGATCCTGACATTGTTTTTGATATTCAGCGAGTCTGTCACATTCTTATCAAGGATGCCGATGTTGCTGTAAGCCATATACATATCGTAGAAGTCAGAGATGAAGTTAGGCTCTGTCTCGATAATATGTTTCAGCTGCTCAAGTTCATCCGGCGAAACAGCGATGAGATTTTTCTCGAAAGTATGTGAGATTTCAATAATATCTGTATTCTCCAGAGGCAGCTGTTCCAACAGGTTGGATATTATGCGTGCCGCACGGGTACTTATGCTGTTGTCCCATCGGAAAATGGGGACATTCTCCTCGTTAATGCGGGTGATGTTTTTATGGGTTTCTTTTTTATTAAGGTATCGGAACTCATTCTTGGCGATAATATCATTCTCAACTACCGCTCCGATAGGCGGCATAGCTACTTTGCCGACAGGACTTAACATTATCACTGCATAGATCAGCAGCAGCAGCACAGTTATGACTGCTATCTTGGGCAGGATGTTGTTTTCATTCGTTTTCAGTTTTTTGAATATCTCATTCTTTTTCTTTGCCATCATCATTCTCCTTTTTCTCATACTTCGTGTAGGCATTGATAATCTTGCGGACTACAGGATGACGAACGACATCTTCATCGCAGAACTCAACTATGCCTATCTCTTCAATGTTTTCTCCGGCGAATATCTTCAGTGCTGTCGCCATCCCGCTTGATACTTTGCGGGGCAGATCAGTCTGAGATATATCGCCGGATATTATGAGTTTGCCTCTGTCGCCGAGACGAGTCAGGAACATCTTCATCTGTGTGTTGGTTGTATTCTGTGCTTCGTCGAGGATGACTATCGCATCACTGAATGTTCGTCCCCGCATATATGCCAGAGGAGCGATCTCAATGAGATTTTGATTGGTGAGTTTCACCTGTATCTCCTGACTGACCAAACTGTTTATCGCATCAAACAGCGGTATCAGGTAAGGATTGATCTTCTGAGAGAAGTCACCCGGCAGGAATCCGAGGCTTTCTCCTGCTTCAACGACCGGCCGCGTCAATATAATCTTATTGTAGCGTTTGTTTAAGAGTTCTGATAATGCGTAGGCGATGGCTATGTAAGTTTTGCCTGTGCCTGCCGGACCGTAAGCGAAGATGATGTCTTTCTCCTGCAGTTGCTGAATGTATAATCCCTGCGTGATACTCCTCGGATTGACGATGCGCTTCATCTTAGGGATCTCGATATTAGATGTCATAATGTCCGATATGTCGATGTCGAGATTCTTCGAGACTGTGCGGTAGATAATCTCAATGAGGTTGCCGTAGATATTGCCGCCCTGTGCGGCGATCTCTTTCAGTGCGAACAGAGTTTTTTCTATTATAAATGAATCCTCGCCGTTGAAACAGATCTCATTGCCTTCGCAGCGAATACTGCATTGTGAGATACGCTCCATTCTGCGGAGATTTTTATCATTTATTCCGACGATGCTTATTAGAATTTTTTCATCATCTACAATAAATTTGTTTTCAGTGCTTATATTTTGCATATTTGATATAATATAAATTTATTTTAATTTTGTCAAATAAAAACGATTTTCATCACCTGATGAAAATTTTAAAGTTACAAAACAGCAACAGCGTGATGCAGACTCGCTATTGCTATTTTTACCATATTTTTTCTTGACATTCTTAATAAAATATTGTATATTACCAATAAATCGGGCCTGTAGCTCAGTTGGTTAGAGCAGCGGACTCATAACCCGCGGGTCCTCGGTTCAAGTCCGAGTGGGCCCAATCTCTGCAAAACAATGCAGAGATTTTTTTTGCGATTGAGGCGATGAGAAAAAATTATATTAAATTTACAAAAAAAATATTTTTTGTAAAAATTTGTTGCATTTTTTCTATCCTTTGTTATAATAATTATAGTTAGTGAGAAATATAATTTTTTTATAAGAATTGGTGGAGGCTTTTGTGGGAAAGAATAAATACAAAAGAACAAATTATCTTATTGACAAACCGTTCCAGTTAGGATTTATATTTAAGTATCTGCTGGTTATTATCTGCACGGTTGCCGTTTGCTTTTTATTGGCTGTTGGCTGGTTCTACTATCGATCATTATACGGCGAGAATATTCTTAACGAGATAGTAGTTATCCAAAAGCGGTCTAATAAGACAAAAGACGGATACTACAAATATCTGTATGATAAGGAAAAGATAATTGTCTATAAAGTTAATGAAAAAGGCAATGTGAAATACTATGTATATGATAATAAAGGCAATGAGAATTATCACAAGAATCAGATAGTTGCTATCGATGATGAGAATGCTCTTCATTCGTATGCCAGCGGAGAGGAGATCCGAACTAATGTGTTCTCGGTAGTTATACCGCCGCTTTTGGTATTGTGTGTTGCGATTATGCTGATCATTGCTGTATATTCGCTGTTCTTCTCGCATAAGATGGCAGGACCTATCTATAGAATCAGAGTATCGCTTGACCGAATGAACAGCGGTGACTTAGACTTCAAGATCAGAGCACGACAGGGAGACTTCTTCCTCAATATCGTAGAGAAGTTGGAGCACTTCCGCATTAAAGTCAAGAATAATGACTTCGGAGCAGATTTCCCTCATGAGAAAGTCAGTGAGCTTAAAGGTCTTGTGAAAGACGGTGCTGACAAAGAAGATGTACTTAAAAAGATTAATGAGATCTTTGGTTAAGTTTGGTTTTATAAAAAAACAGCGGTAACGATGTTGCCGCTGTTTTTTTATAGGGAGCAATAATATGACTTTTTCACATAAGACAGTCGCTCTGTTCGGCGGTTCGTTTAATCCTATTCATATTGGACACATTCAGACCGCCGAATATCTGCAGTCTGTGTTCCATTATGATTATTTCATCTTTATGCCGGTAAGCATACCGGTTCATAAGGACTCATCTGCAATAATAGACGGCAGACACAGGCTGCAGATGAGCAGACTTGCGGCAGCCGTTATCCCCAATGCGATTGTAAGCGATATGGAGATTAAGAGAGGCGGCAGCAGTTATACGGTAGATACCGTGCGTGAGTTGCTGAGATATGGTGACAATGAGACCGTCATTGATGTTGTCATAGGAGATGATCTGCTGCCGGGACTGCCGAAGTGGAAAGAGATAGATGCTTTATGCAGTCTTGCTCATTTTGTATGCCTTACCCGTGAGTCTATCAGACCTCAGCTGCCTTATCCGATCACTTATATCGATAATCCTATTATCGAAGTCAGCTCGTCTCAGATCCGTGACCGCATTAAGAATGGAGAGTCGATTGATGGTCTGGTGCCAAGTTCAGTTGCGGGATATATCGCAGAGAATAATCTGTATGCAAAATAAAATAAAGGGGCTTATCGCCCCATTTATTTTATTTTGCTTCGCTTAATTGTGTTTCATTTAATTGTGCTTCTTTCGGATATTCTTCATTCCTGACAAGACTGCGAATACCTGTCACTGAGTATATCGAGAATTTTATCGACATAAGACAGAATGAAATCGGGATGCACAGTATCAGTACCCATCTCGGAATGTTAAGAAACGGAGCCGGATCGGTTGACGGGTACTCTATCGTGACGATGTATATGATCGACAGGATGAACAGTGTTATGCAGATAACTGCTGCGAAGAAGTTAATCGCAAGGTTAAGTGCTGTCTTAATCCGGCCTTTCGTCCAATGCCCAACAATGTCGATCTTGATATGCTTGCGGTTGGTTGTTGCTACACTGGCAGCGAACATACCTATCCAAAGAACGAGATACTTCAGCAGTGAGTCAAACCATGTGATGCCCATACCGACAAGCGATAAGACTAACTGCAGAATAGCGAAGATAACTAATGCTGCTGTAAGGACAATCAGTATGGAGTCCTCGATCTTTTGTGTTATTTTGCTTAATGATATAGTTTTTTTAGTCATTAGTTCCTTATTCATTAGTCCCTTTCTTTGCACGATAGTTATCGAGCAGAGTTTTGATCGTTTCGTAAGTCTCACGATTATATTCTGTTTTTACCAGATTATCGGATGCTTTCTCGCATACATCTTCAAATATCTTCGCTGATCCCGGTTCTACTTCTACCTGTTTGATACCGACTTTTGTAATGAGGTTTTCCTTGGCAGAGTCATTGTCTTTCCTCATCTGTTTAGTCAGTTTGGTCATGTATTCTTTGAAGAGACTCTTCATCTCGGTCTGATATTCTTTAGGCATCGAGTAGAACAGATCCTTGTCTACGACGATCGTGCCGAGCATAAATGTGATCGGGAAGTTAGTCATATATGACACTTTGGTGAACCACTGTGTTGCAATAAGAGCATAAGGTGCACAGAATGTTGTTTCAATTCGGCCTGTGTTGAGATCAGTCATAATGTCTGCCATTCTTGTGGTAACCGGCTTGATCTTGATCTCATCGTATAACGCTTTGGTGATAGTGTCACCTTCAAGGATGAAAGGCTTGCCGTTGCGAAGTTCCTCAACATTCGATATAGGCTTCTTGGAGAATATCTGGATAAATCCGACTTCCGACCATCCCATCAGGACAAAGCCGTTCTTCTCGAACTCTTTCTCGAAGTAGCCGCCCATATTGTCGATGAAGTAGTCATACTCATCATAAGTTCTAAACATTCGCGGAAATCCGAGAATGCCGAAGTCCTTGCAAATAAGCTGAGCACCGCCGCTGCTGAGTGCGGCACCGGAGAGTTGTTTCATTTTGATTTTCTTTATAACTGCACTGTTATCGCGCATCGTGCCGCCGGCGAAGACTTTGATCTCAACAGAGTCCTTGCCGAATTTTTTCTGCATTTTGAGGCTTATCTCTTCCATAGCTTTGACCCACGAACTGCCGGCAGGAGCATCAGTTGCAATGAGGAAATTATACTTCGCTGCGAATGCCGATACTGCCGAGAAAGCAAGCAAAGTAAGGATTGTAAGTGTTAATCTAATATGTTTCATGGAATTCTCCTAAAATAATTAATCAAAATCAAACATCATAAATGTTTCGTCAATGTTATCGAGCATTTTTTCTGCATTCTGCTGAGTGATGACATTAAGCAGGCGGGTATCGGCATATTGATTGACATCAGCCGAGATAATATCTTCCATTATCTGTCTGTATGCTTCTTTATCGCCTTTAGTTTTCAGATATGTGTTGGCATAGAGCAGCTTAGAGGTAAGCATCTTGTCGCCTGCCAAGTTCAGAGCGTAGTCAAACTCTGATTTAGCTCTATTCATATCACCGCCGAAATTCTCAGGATATGACGCATAGTAAACGCCGAGGAACAGGTGCGGAGCTCCGTAGTAGAAGTCGCCGTCAACTTCGCCGACTCGCTCGATGATCCGCTTAGCGACCGGCAGATCGATGAATGCTTCCATTGAGTCAAGATTAGCCATTATCCACAATGCCCACGAATACGCAGACCAGAATACATAAGGCACATCTTTCTTCTTAATGCCGGCGATAAACTTGTCAAGTGCGGCATCCTTTATATCTTTATCTGTCGAATTGTTATATTTGGCGAAATTCGGATAGTTCATCAGGCATGCCATCGCCCAATTCTTGGACTTCTGCAGGAAGATCGCTCCGCGTTCCTTGTCATCGACAAATGCTGTGGAGTAGGCTGAGAATGCCTGCATCGCAGCGATAAGCATATCTTTATTCTTAGGATCTCTGTCGGCTAATGCTTCGATAATCAGCAGAAATGCCGGACCGCCGTCTTCAAGCAGCTGAATATCCTTCTGACCGAACAGAGATTTCGTCATAGAGTCAGTCAGAGACCCCATCATTGAGGAGCAGGATGTCAGTGACAGCATTATACTCATCATTAACGCTGTCAGCGAAAGTGAAATCGATTTTTTCATATAATCCTCGTAAGAAAAATTTATACTATTATAGTATATTAGTTTATGAGGAAAAATTCAAGTAGAATTTGCAAATTTGATGAATTTTTGTAAATTATTAAAAACAAAAAATCATCAGCTGATGATTTTTGTTTTAATAAATTAATTTAATATTGTATTCGCATTTTGCTGATTGTGAATGGTATGATCCGTAAGGATTACCGGCTGAAATGCCTTCTTGTGTGAATTCCACACGATGACAATTATCTGCCTGACTTATACTGCTGTCATTTGAAGCGTATATATAGAATATGTTATCTGTGTTTGCCGCATTTTTGTCCTTAGACAGATATGCTTTGAATGTCAATGAATATGACCCGTCATCTGCTGAGAGACAACTGGCAAGGACAGGATTTTCATCAGCTGATGATTTTTTGTCAGTTGTTGTGTCTTCTGATTCCGATGAAGATGAACTGCTTGAAGAACCGGCTTCACTTGACGAACTTGAAGAACTTTCATCACCTGATGAACTTGAAGAGTCTTCGCTTGAAGAACTGTCATCACTTGATGAACTTGATGAGTCCTCACCTGAACCGCGTGCATAAGCAGCTGATGCTGCGATTATATTTCCATCAGCTGATGGAAATATAATACTGATATTCGTATTTTTCTCTTCAACTTTATATTTCCTTACTTCAAGCAAAATATCCTTAACCGGCGTTTCACCATCAGAAGTATATACGACTCCGCTAACCGTGTAGATACAGTAAGCACTTTGCTGTATATTCGACGGGCAGCTAATAAATACCATCATTATAATTATACACATTATTACAGAAACAAATCTTTTCATAAGCACCTCTTGATTTTACTCTTTGATTTTACTCTTCGCCGGAAATAAGGTTATTGACCAAGGCTATAAACCATTTTTTATTGTCGAGATTGTCAATATCATAATCAGAGAAGTTAATCCCTGACAGCAGGACAACTTTGCCGAAGCCAAAGCCGTGTTCAATCGCAGCGGTGTAGTTGCCTGTATATTTGGGGATACGCCCGTTTACAGATGTCGTGTTGTTAATCGCAATGAGATTGCGGACACCATACATCTTCGTAGGCGGAACTGCACTGCCGGAACGAAATTCAATCGGATTTTTCAGATATATCTGAGAAATGCTGTGATCCCCCAGCGGATAAAGACCGGTGAATATTGGCATATTTTTATCTCTGCCGAAATTATTCTCATCATCTGCAATCGCTGACAGATTGTATTTGGAGTCCACATAGAATTTCATCCGCGAGTAAACAACGCGCAGACATTCATTCATAAATATAATCGGCATTGCAGTGGACGAGTCATTGTATCCGGCCAGGATAATTTTGCCGCCGTTATATACAAATTTGTTGAGCCGTCCGAAGAATTTCATATCAGAGTCGATGAGCTCATAGACTTTATTCGGTGAAGTAATGACAATGACATCATACTGTGAGAGATTGTCATAGTCATAGTATTGCTCATAATCGTCCCAGATCTCAACGATGTGATTGTCTTCTCTCAGATAACGGCAAACCTTGTTAAAGTCATGATGAAATATATTGTGATGCGATGCGTCAAAGATAATCCTGCCGACTTTTTTGCTGTGCAGTTTCGCAGTTTGTGAGAATGTATAGTCATCTTTCGTCACTGTTATTGTGATGTTCTCAGGCGGAGTATCGAATGACAGTTCGGTTGTGATTATTTTTTTCTCTCGTTTACGCAGTGTAATCTGTCCATTCTGCAGAATGTTCTGATTGGAGTCGATTATTGACCATGTAATGTCAGGCAAATGCTCATTTGCAATATTTTCCGCAGTAAATGTTACAGTCGAACCGTAATTGTTGGACTCCGCAACTGTTGGTCTGTTAGAGAGATCGTTAATAATGACTTTCTTATCGCGGATCGTCCATATCGGTGCGGTGAATGCAGTTTCACCATTCTCAAAGTAACTCTTCAGATAGAAATACGCAAAATCATTGATATTGGACAGCTGAAACTTGCCGGCTTTGTCATTCTCATCAATGTCATGCTGTGCAAAAACAATCTCACCGTTGTTTGATATGACTTCGACTGCTTTGATCTTCGCATCATGATTAGTGACGCGGTATTGAATATTTAACCCGTCGTAAGATTTGATGATCGAGCCGATTTTGTTGTCATTAATCGAGAATGTCATATTAATATCATCACCTGATGAAATAAATATACGGCGGTTTGCAAGTGCATCAAGAATTTGATTCTTGCTATCCTGTTTGATAATCAAATTCATCCTAAGCCCATTGTTAATATTCCATTCCGGTCCGATTATCTCCACACACGGTATCGGTGCGATAATATATCCGCTGTCGAGCAATGCAATATAGTCATCAAAATTACTGACGAGTGCTCCATCGTATTTGATGCGAAATGTCTCATATAGAATGCTGCGGTCAGTTTCACGGAACAGAGGCGGGATAGAAGATGTATTGCCATTATTTGTCCAGATCATTGGCACGGATGACGAAATGTCATTCTCCATAGCGATCGGCATCTCGGTAATGTGGAAGTTTTTGAGCCGTTTGTTGATGCTTCGCAGATTTTCACGGAATGATGACATTTCTTTATTATTCTGATTAGTTCCGATGAGCCAATAGTCGAGGCTGTTATTCTCAAAAACCGATCCTACTGTGTCTTTATCAATAAAAGTACTCTTGGAGTAGTAAGACTCCGGAGTGACGATGCCGCTTATAACAGAATACGATGGATGTATAACAGCATTCGTGCAGCACAAGAGCGTCATAAATGATAAGACTGCTATTATTAAGGAAAGAAGTCCGATTTTACTCTTCATTATTCATTCTTCCGGTAGACAATGCTTCCCGACAGCGGCGGCATTCGCAGTTCATAGATTACTTCATTATCATTATCGTCATAGAATGTGTCTCCGATTAGCAGTTTGTGCCAGTTTCCACCGAGATTTGTGTAGACTTCATTCGGATATGGGTTGATCAAAATCATCACCTGATGAAATTTATCTTCACATTCTTCACCGTTTTGCAGTATATACTTAATGCAGTGCATATATTCTGTCGGAAAGTCGTTAATAAATTTCATCAGCTGATGAATTTCTTCGCTGCTAAACATTCTAAACAGCGGATGTTCATTCCTAATCCGTATAAGCCCCTGATAATATCTGAACACATCGAAAAATCTCGCTTTGCGAGTCCAATCAATCTTGTTAATATGATCGCCTGCATTGTAGCTGTTCTCCACGCCGAACTTTGTCCGCATAAAATCCTGTCCGAGGTGCATAACAGGCACGCCCTGACTCGTCAGCAGAATAAACGCTGTGAGTTTATGCAGTGCTTTAATGCGGTTTAGCTCATCTTCATTCGGTTCGCGGTATTCCTGACTGCCTGTCTCGGTGAAAAACAGTTTGTCAAACAAAGTATTGTTGTCGTGAACCTCGGCATAGTTGAGACTTTCGCTCGGCATTGCAGCGAAAGTGTCGATACTGCCACGAATGCCGTTAATCATCCGGTCGTAGCTGTTATTGCCGCAGCTCTGCACGAAGCCTCGCTCGAATTTGTTGAATACAGCACCTTTGATCGCATCGCGGAAGTCATCATTAAATACAGAAAATCCGACACCACGCTGAGAGCCTTTGTAAGTCGGCTGAATCGGTGTAAGCCCGCCTGTCCACGGCTCTCCGTAGATGAAGATATTGGGATTAATCCGGCGGAGCGAATGAACCACGGCTCGACAAGTGTCTATGTCGATGAGACCCATCAAGTCGAAGCGAAATCCGTCAAACTTGTAATATTCTGTCCAAAATCTAAGACTGTCGATGATGAACTTGCGTCCCATAGGGCTTTCCGAGCGAAACTCGTTGCCGCAGCCGGAGCCGTTGGAGACATAGCCGTTGCCTGCAATGCGGTAGTAGTAATATGGAACAAATCCGTTGAATGACTGAATGCCGTCTCCGAAGAATCCTTCGGCAGTATGATTGTAGACAACATCAAGAGTGACTTTCAGCCCGGCCTTGTGAAGTGCATCGACCATTCTGCGGACTTCACCGATCTTGGCATCCGTCTTCCAATCGGAAGCGTAAGCCCCATCCGGAGAATTGAAATGCTTAGGCATATATCCCCATCCGTAGAAGTCATGATCCGATTCGTCATTGTCGAAGTCTTGAATCGGCATAATCTGGATAGTATTCACGCCGAGATCCTTAAAATGTGACAATAGAGTAGGTGTGTCGCCGCATTTTGTGTCGGGATAAGTCAGGGCAGTGTATTTGCCGAAGCTGTGTTTCAGTCCGGATGTCACATCGATCGATATATCGCGGACATGGCATTCATAGATGATCGCATCTTTAATCGGAAAGTTGTCGGGTGCGTCAGAAATCTCATCAGGTGATGAAATTGCACAGACAAGACTGCGGCGGGTATTGCCAAGTACACACCGGCTGTATGGATCGGTTATCTCACGAGTAATATCGAATGCACTTAACGCTCCCGCTGCTCCGAAAGAATAAACCTTGCCTTGCAGATCTCCGCTAATCTCAATCTGCCAAACACCCCGCTCACCTTCCGTAAGTTCATAAACTTGCTTGTTGGTGCCGTCGAGGTCATCGTACATATTAAGGATAATGCGTGTCGCAGTCGGTGCCCATACCTTGAATACAGACTTCTGCGGTGTATAAGTTAATCCAAGGTCATCGCCGCGATAGATAAACTCTTCTTTATCGAGGATATAATGCGGAATCACTTCGACTTTTTTAGTGTTTATTGCGACGGAATAAAGTTTTTTGATATTCAGTCTGTTTGTTCGCAGGGCGACCTTATTGTCAGCGACATATTCGACATGATACTCGGCTGATTTATCTCCGTCGAAAAATGACAGCCGTGCAGCGGTGTCTGCTCCAACCGGTGCAGTGAAGAATACCGATATTGAATTATAGTCATTGATCACCGCCGATAAAATCTCAGGTGTTTCCAATTTTGTTTGAATGTTTTTTTGCATCTTAGCCTCGCTTTGTAATATTCTATATTAAAATGCGATAGATTGCAAGTAAAATTTTATATAAAGCAGAAATTTGAAAATTGGGTGAATAATAAATTTCATCACCTGATGAAATTTATTACAGCCAAATAAAAATCCCGCAAATCACATATTATATATCAATATATATAAGTTTCATCTGAAAATAATAATCCTTAATCCTTTCAGTGAATGATCTGATGTAATAAACAAATCTTTTCAATCTGATGGAACATATTGCTGCAAAATCTCGAATTTCACCGAAGAAATCTTCATTCTCAGAGTCAATCTGTTTTATATATTTTTCCTCGCCAATCTCATCGACATTTGTCATATATAATGTAAGAATGTCACGGATAAAATCAGATTTTGAAAAATACCCGTTTACCTTGGCACAGTGCTCCAAAAAGTCGGCTTCTTCTTCCGTTACGGTGAAGAATAAATTCATTTCCTGCTCAAAATGCGGTCTCGGCCCTTTGCAATATGGTTTGTCAGAGAATGTTTCGGACTCTTTCTTCAATCGCAGAACACTTATCGCCTTGTGAAGAATCTGTGACTTTTTGAGTTTGTGTCTGAATGCGAAATCCATTACTGTTTCCCAAAATTTGATGTCTGCTAAAATGTGTAATTGCTTCTTTTGCATATTGTTGCTCCTTGTTATGTATATTCTTTGAACTTTAACACACCTTATATATAACGCACGAAGTGAAAAACCGGCTGAGAATTTGAGGAAATTTTTAGAAAAATTTGATAAATTTTTGCAGTTAGAAATTTCATCAGGTGATGAGATTTCTGTTAGCATAACTATGCAGTTAAACCGCACGCCGCAGGCGTGTCGGTTTTGAACTGCGTGTTATATGAGATTTTGCAGCAATTTTCCCCTTCTTGAAAATGAATTTTTTCATCACCTGATGAAATTTATTACTGACATCTTGACTTATTTTCAAAATTTTATTACATTCTGATTATGATAAATACTGATGATAATTACAAATTTTCATCACCTGATGATTTTTTTTCAGATGCAGACAGACAATACATGACCCTCGCTCTAACTCTCGCTAAACGGGGCATGGGCTGGACTTCTCCCAATCCAATGGTTGGTGCAGTAATTGTCAAAGATGGAGAAGTGATCGGGCAGGGCTACCATCATCGCTGTGGAATGCTGCATGCCGAGCGTGAAGCATTAGCCGATGCAAAGGCTAATGGCAATGAGCCGCTGCTAAACGGTGCGACAATGTTCGTGACCCTTGAGCCTTGCTGTCACACAGGCAGGACTCCGCCTTGCACTGAGGCTGTGATAGAGTCCGGGATTCGGCGTGTAGTGGTCGCTTCCGAAGATGTTGATGAGCGTGTTGCAGGCAATGGCATTCAAACACTGCGGAATGCCGGCATCCGGGTTGATGTCGGGCTGTTTGACGAAGACAATCGCCGGTTAAATTCGATTTTTTATTTCTATAAGCAGTATAAGCGACCTTATATCGTGCTGAAAGCGGCAATGACGCTGGATGGCAAGATTGCTGCGAGTACAATGGACTCATCTTGGATCAGTAATGAGCAGAGCCGCAGCATTGTTCACGACTTGCGCGGACGACTGAAGGCGATTGCAGTTGGCAAGAATACAGTTATTCATGATAAGCCTCGTCTGAATTGTCGAAGTGACAATCCGGCATTGCAGAATAAGCCGGTTGATAAGATTATTTTTGCTGAGCAGTCAGATGTTCCTACCGATAGTTTTGCTCCTGACGGAGGGAGAATCTTTTTTGCTGACAGGTCTATAACTTCATCACCTGATGATTTTATCTCATTCTGTATGCAGCATGAGATAGACTCAGTGCTGGTTGAGGGCGGCAGCGGAGTCTATACATGGTTCCTGCAGAATGGCTTAGCCGACAGGATTATCCTGTTTTATCGGCCGAGTTTTATGGGAGCAGACGGTTTGAATGTGGTTGGCGGATTAGGAGTTACAAAAATTCATCAGCTGATGAATTTTAACATTCACTCTGTCAAGCAACTCGGCGATAATATAATGATAGACTTATCTCGGATTGGAACGGAGGCATTATGTTTACTGGATTAGTGGAAGAGACCGGTCGATTTGTGTCATTGTCATCATCAGGGAAACTGATTGTCAGATGCAGCTCAATATTGGATGATTTAAGATTAGGCGACTCCGTAGCTGTTAATGGCACTTGCCTTACAGTTACAGCTATTTCCGGTCAGAATGTGTCATTCCATGTGTCGCAGACTACGAATAATGTTACGAATTTAAAGCTCGGCAAACTGCATCCCGGTCAGCTGCTTAATCTTGAGCGAGCATTGGCTGTTGGTGATCGGCTTGGGGGGCATCTTGTATCCGGTCATGTTGACGGTTTAGCTCGGATAATCGGGATTGATAAGCAGGGGGCGGATCATTTCTTCGAGTTTCAGCCTCCGACCGAACTGCGGAAGTATATAGCGGCTAAAGGCTCTGTTACGATTGACGGGATTTCTCTGACTGTTGCTTGGGTTGGCACTTCGTCGTTTCGGATTACCGTTATTCCCGCGACGATTGAGAATACTAATCTGAAAGAACGCCGTGTCGGTGATTATGTGCATATTGAGATTGATATGATTGCACGGTATGTGGAACAATTGGGGCGTTTGTAAAATTTTCATCAGGTGATGAAAATTCACCTGTCCAAATGCCAGCTGCCATTCTGATAAATGAAATTATAGCTGTAATCGTCTTTGTATCCGGGAATGCCGTTAATCACTCGAATGTTATTGTTATCAATCTTCTTGTAGCCGCGGTATTCCAATTTGTAGCCTTCACGAGCAGGTATCACGACATAGTTGAAGAAGTCCTGCGGAGTTTGCAGGATGATCCCTTTATTATGCAGATACGGCGATTTCTGTGACATCTTTTGCAGATTGACTTTGTCATTGAGATAGCTTCGGTAACTGTCCGAGATAGCACCGTACCAACCGTCAAAGTCCTTATGTGAGATCTTTTCTTCGATTGTTATAAACAGATTGCGAATGTTTTTTTCCAAAGAATGCTGATTCTTATCATTGGCGGACCATTTTAGCCGCTCATCGATTACCAGAGCAATGGTTGTAGTAGTGGTTGTCGTCGTCGTTGATGTAACAGTATCGGCTGTTTCATCAGCGACACTTTCAGTCCGGATATCCTGTGGAATATTTTGTTCTTCAACAACATCTCCGCCGGTTTTACAGCCATTCATTATGAGAAATGCCAACAGATATATTACCGCAAATCTTTTTTTATTCATAATTATATTATAACTTATATTGCCATGAAAATCAAGAATTTTTTTAAGGAACTTAGGTATTCTGAATGTGGAAAATATAATATTATACTGAATAAAAAACCGCAAATAATCTTTGATTATTTGCGGTTTTTTTGTTATAATTATATTGAGGTGATACCTATGATTTCTATACCAGCTTATTTTGATGGAACAGCGGTCAGACCGCTTGACGATTATTATTTTAAGAAAAATCAAAGATTGGTTATTACTGTATTAGATGACTCATTTAATAATTCTTATTACAAAACACCTGTACAAACTGAAACTCAAAATGAGAAACAGAATATTGATTTTTCTTTCGTAGATGATATTGCAGGAATTTTATCTGATGAAGAAAGAGCAGAGATGGAGAAACATTGTCACTTGAAATTTAGAGATATTGAATTATGATATATTATTTAGATACTAATGCAATTCTTGATATAATGAACAATCAGCCAAATATACTTGAAACTTTCAAAAAAGTATATATGACCGATATAATACGTATTCCTGATATTGCATATTATGAAGTTATGCGAGGATTTAAGTATAAAGATCCGAAAAAACAAGTGGGTAAGTTTATAAAATTTGCAGAGCATTGTGGCATTGTATATCAGTCGCAAGAATCGTTAGATATTGCTTCATATAATTATGCTTCTTTGCTAAAGCAAGGTAATCTTATTGATGATGGGGATTTATTAATAGGTTCTCTTGCGATTGCAGATAATGCTATAGTTGTTACTAATAATACCAAACACTTTTCTCGTCTGGAAAATATAAAATTAGCAAATTGGGTGTAATAAAAATGCTTTCAAAAAAACCGCAAATAATCTTTGATTATTTGCGGTTTTTTTGTTATAATTCCAAGAGAGGTCTCTATGAAACACATCAAATTTATCACATACATTTTATTTGTTATTTTCATTCTAACTGCCTGCCGGCATCGGGATGACAGCCCGCTGACGACTGTGTTTGCTCTCAAACTGGGATACGACGAGAATAATGTCGGCATGAAACTAAGCGAGCATAATCTGATTGACTGCGGTATTGATATTATTCACCGCAATAATTTTTTCTACATCACAGATAAGGTTAATGAAAAGATAATGAAGTTTACTGAACGCGGTGAACTGCTGCTGGTCATCTATAATCCGGATACAAATGATGTTTTTGCACAGCACGGGCTTGCCGAGGAAGCCGAGAATGCTGAGAGCGGCTATATCAGCACAAAGATCTATAGATCATATCCGCTCATTAAGCCGGAGAAGATCGAGGCCGACTCTGACAGAAATATATATGTAGTCGATAATAATCAGGAATATAAGAAAGTCAATGATGATAAAACAGTTTGTGATCAGCTGATTTTGAAATTTGATAATGAGGGCAATCTTGCATATAAGCTCGGCAGAACAGGTATCGGCAATGTTCCGTTTGGTTTTATATCGATGCTGATGACTGATAATCATGACAATCTGCTTGTATTGGAGTCTGATGACAACGGATATGCACTTACGAAGTTTGATAAGGACGGGCAGCTCATTAAGCGGGGCGTGATTTTGTCCAATGCTGCTCCGCGTCAGAAATCAGAGGAAGATTACATAGTCGATGTTGTGAGCGTTAAGCCAAGCCGGTTCGATGATGAGATCTATATTACCTGTCAGTATATTCGTGAGAATGTAGAGTCTCGGCTGATTTCCCGTTTTGAGACGGTTTATGAGAAGATTTACAGATATTCATTTCAGAATGAGACATTCTCTAAGATGATTATGACTATCTCCCCGAAATATGCCGATCTGACCAAATACGGCGGTGGTGTCAAGGAGATGTACAGCGATCCGAAGAAAGTTATGCTGCCTATGGAGGAGCTTGTCGGTATGGATGGCGGTCATAATCGATTCTTCGTGCGGCAGAGTGTGTCGATCCCAGGTATGAATAACAATAATTATTCTCTGTCTGTTTATTCTCCGGACGGACATGAGATCTTTGCTAAGAATGTGACATATCCTCTTGATATTATCTATACTTCGCCTGTTTTCGTATCGGATGGCGGTGAGGCATTCTCGTATTATATTAAAGATGAGGAGATCGTGATTGCCGAAGTTAAATAATACTCTGCCGATTATTACTAATCCTGATTCCAAGCATCTTGATACGCTGGCGACACAGTTGCACCATATTCCTGACAGTGTGCTGATGGAGCAGGCGGCGAGTCAGATCTATGCACAATTGTGCCGTGATTATGATCTTCAGAATGAGCGGATAGCAATACTCGCCGGCAGCGGCAACAATGGAGGCGATGCTCTTGCACTTGTCCGTTATTTTCCTAAGAATGTCGATTATGATATATATTTTGCCGAGTCTGGGCGATACAGTCTGCTCAATCAGATGCAGCAGGATATTCTGACTTCGTTAGGCATTACATTCCGACCGCTGTCTTCATTCTGTGATAATGCGGCATCTTATACGATGGTTATCGATGCTCTTTACGGGATTGGTTATAGTGCCGGGCGTGAGCCTGATACACAATTGTGCCGGATTGCGGAGACTCTGCGTGAGAATGCGGCAGCCGTTGTGGCGATCGACATCCCGTCTGGTTTGGTCGAATGCAATAATGCGGATGATGGAGCGAGCCGCTGTATTTGTGCTGACAGGACTTATTCGATAGGATTTCACAAGGCGTTGTTTTATGATATATCGGCTCGTCCATGCTGCGGCACGATCGTCAATTTGCCGATTTCATTCTCCATTGATTATATTGATGATGATCTGAAACAACGGCGGACATATCTTGTGAGCCGGGATACGGCAGCACAAAATCATCGCCCCATCAGTCAGTTCGTACATAAATATACCAAAGGAGCGGTGTGCGTGATTGGCGGCAGCCGAGGCAGGATCGGAGCGGCGATTCACTGCGGCAGAGCGGCTTTGTCAGGAGGAGCAGGGATTGTCAGTGCCTTGACGAATGACGATTGTCTTGACTCTCTGAATATCGCTGCACCTGAGTTAGTCTGTGATGCCATCGATAATATCGAGTCATATCTGACAAAATATCAGTCGTTTGTAATAGGTCCTGGGGTGAGTCTGACCTCGGATAAAGCAGCACAATTGTGCCAGCACTTTTGCAGAATGAAACATACCGTTTTGGATGCTTCGTTCTTTACGCATTATAGGCCGGATGTGTTGAAGAAATTTGCCGCACCGCCTGTGCTTACGCCGCATGTCGGTGAGTGCATGACATTCTTTGGATTAGACAAAGCACAATTGTGCCACAATACTATCGAGACAGTGCGGCGGCTGGCTGCAGAGCATGGCGTGTATCTGCTGCTCAAATCAGCCACACAGTATCTCGGCACACCTGACGGCATTGTCTATGTGATAGACCGCCCGAATGCCGCCGCCGCTCAAGCCGGCAGCGGAGATTTGCTTGCCGGACTTATTGCAGCACAATTGTGCCATGCAGAGAATATCGCTGAGGCAGTGATGTCTGCTGTCAATGTGTTTTATGATGGGATTGATGGATTTTTAAAAGAACTCATTAAAAAAATCTAAAAGACTTTTTTTACGAGTTCTTTTATTGAGTGTTTTATTTTCGGTATCTTGCTCACAATATGCCATTTTATTCCATAAAATCCAGGCATAAATCTTTCATTCTCAGCATTGATTTTATCGGCATTGACAGTAGACAGTCCGGTCATGTCATAGCAGCATATCGGCAGATTGACTTTGCGGACTTTATATTTTCTTAGGACACGGCACAGCCATATCTTGTCTGCGATAATGCGGTAATTAGTGTCGAACATATTATTGTCGAATGTTTTGCGGCGAGCGAAGATGCTCTGATGACAGATCATTTCACCTTTCATCAGTTTGTAATGAGAGATCTGCATATCGCAGTATAGTTTGCCGTCAGTTGTGTAGGCATTGCCGTAAATTACTTCGTCATTGTTTCTAAGAATGTCAGCAACATTTTGCAGAGTGTGGTCATTATAGAATGTGTCCCCGGCATTCATGAATATTAGCCATTCTCCGTGAGCAGCACGAATGCCTTTGTTCATTGCGTCGTATATTCCGCCGTCAGGCTCACTCGACCAAAATGTGATCTTATCTTCATATTGGCGGATTATATCAGCAGTGCCGTCAGTGCTTCCGCCGTCGATGATGATGTATTCATAGTCAGAGAATGTCTGATTCGTTACGCTGCGAAGTGTCGGCCCGACTGCTACGGCAGCATTGTATGTGATTGTGATGACGGAGAAGAGGGGGGAGATCATATATGATTGCATTCCTTGTGTCGGTTATATAGTGACATTATACATAAACAAAAAATATTTGTCAAAATATAATATTGTTTTTTTTGTTAAATCATTTGCAGTGTAAAATATTTTTGACAATTAACAATAAATTGTGTATGATACATACGGAGATGAATTTATGGCATTTGCACCAATTGCTTTATTTGTATATAACAGGCCTGATCATACACGCAGAACATTGGAAGCGTTAAGTCAAAATGAACTTGCCGATCAATCGCATCTTTTCATTTTCGCTGATGGACCGAAGCAGAATGTTTCCGAAGACCAGTTAGACCGCATTCGTCAGACACGAGCGGTAATTCGAGAGAAACAGTGGTGCGGTAAAGTTGATATTATTGAAGCAGATAAAAATAAAGGGTTGGCACAATCAATTATAGATGGTGTGACGAAGATCGTCAATGAATTTGGAAAAATTATAGTGCTGGAAGATGATTTGCTGACAGGTAAGTATTTTCTGCAATATATGAATGACGGATTGGATGTCTATGAAAACGAAAATAAAGTTGTAGAGATTCATGGATTTATGTATTCGCATAGAAAAGAACTGCCGGAGACTTTTTTTATAAAAGGTGCTGATTGCTGGGGGTGGGCTACTTGGAAACGAGCATGGGCGTTATTTAATCCGGATGGGCAGTATCTGTTAGACGAATTACAACGACGAAAATTGGAATATGTGTTTGATTTTGATAATACTTATGGTTATGTCGATATGCTGAAGGGGCAGATTGCCGGAAGAAATAATAGTTGGGCTATTCGCTGGCTTGCCAGTGCTTTTTTAGCGGATTGCTATACTTTATATCCATCTAAAAGTTTGGTGAAAAATTTCGGATTTGATGGCAGTGGTACGCATTGCGGGGATAATGATTATCTTCAGAATGATGAAGTCTATAATGAAAGAATTTTGGTTCATAAAATTGATGCTGTAGTGGAAAATCGGGCTGCAAGGAAAGTTTTTAAGCAAGAATTTGCTTCTAATCATAATTTTTTTGTCAGATGTAAGCGAGGTGTCAAAAAAGTGTTGTCGAAAATAAGGAGTGTGCTATGCCGAAAATGATAGATCTTCCGACATATTCCAATGAAAATGGTGATTTGACTGTTGTTGAAAAAATATTGCCTTTTGATATTCAAAGGTTATATTATATATATCATGCTTCCGGGATACGAGGTGGGCATCGTCATAAAGTGACTACTCAGGCATTAATTTGTGTAAATGGTTCGTGTGAAGTGCATTGTGATAATGCGGTGATGCAAGAAACTTTTATTTTAGATTCTCCTGCTAAATGTTTGATCATTCAACCGGAAGATTATCATACGATGAGTAATTTTTCTGATAATGCTGTTCTGCTTGTTTTGGCATCACATTATTACGATAAAGATGATTATATAACGGAGTCTTATAAATGATAGAATATGAAAATCTAAAAAAGAGTAATGCAAAATTTATTGATCAATACAAACAAAAATTTAGTGATATTTTGGATTCAGGCTGGTTCGTTTTAGGAAATGAGGTCAAATTATTTGAAGAAGAATTTGCTGATTATTGTGGAGCAAAATATTGTGTTGGTGTTGCTAATGGTTTGGATGCCTTAACATTGGCGTTAATGGCTTATGATTTTCCTGAACATTCTGAAGTTATAGTTCCTTCTAATACATATATTGCAACAATTTTGGCGATTATTAATGCGAAATTAATCCCTGTATTGGTAGAGCCTAATATTGAAACTTACAATATTGACGAAACAAAGATAGAATCTGCTGTTACTGCAAAAACAAAAGCGATTATGCCTGTTCATCTTTATGGCAGAATGGCGAATATGCCTGAAATTATTAGAATATCACAAAAGTATAATTTGAAAGTGATTGAAGATGCCGCTCAGGCTCACGGAGCAAGTATTAATGGAAAAAAAGTTGGCACATGGAGTGATGTTACTTGTTTTAGTTTCTATCCAACGAAAAATTTAGGTTGCTTGGGGGATGGCGGTGCTGTTACTACTAATAATGAACAGATTGCAGATAAGATTAGAACATTACGAAATTATGGTTCAAAGATAAAGTATCATAATGAGTATGTCGGACTTAATTCCAGATTGGATGAATTGCAAGCCGGATTTTTAAGGATTAAGTTGCGTTGTTTAGATGTGATCAATGCTCACAAAAATAATTTAGCAAAAGTATATTATGACAATCTGCATAATTCGGATTATATCTTACCAACTCAATCTGCTGATTATTATCATGTATATCATGTTTTTAATATTCGGCATAAGCAAAGAGATAAATTGAAACAGTTTTTATTTGATCATGGTATTAAAACAGATATTCATTACCCGATTCCGCCGAATGACCAAAAAGCGATGCAGTATGTTTTGTCTCAATATCAAACTCCAATAGCAAAAGAAATTGCGATGACAACATTAAGTCTCCCTATTTCCTTTGGCCATACTGAAGAAGATGTAGTGCAAGTTTGCAAAATACTGCAATCATTTCATGAATAACAACCAAATAAAAGGAGAGTAATTTGCTTACTTTTGTAACATTATTTGATCAGAATTATTTATCGAGGGGATTGGCTTTATATTCTTCATTAAAGGAAATATCAACAGAAGACTTTTGTTTGTATATTCTTTGTATGGATGATGATGTTAAGAATTATTTTTCAGAGAATAAATTTGATAAAGTAAAGATTATATCATTGTCAGATATAGAGGATTATTATCCTGTATTGAAGAAAATCAAAAAAGAACGCACAGCAGGTGAATATTGTTGGACGCTTTCTCCTTTCTCGATTCAGTATGTTATTAAGAAATATGATACAGATCATTGCACTTATATTGATGCAGATATTTATTTTTATGACTCTCCAACTTTGATTTATGATGCCATACCAAAAGACAAATCTGTGTTGATTACATCGCACAATTATTCTGTTAAGTATAATCAGGATTTATCCAGCGGTCGTTATTGTGTGCAGTTTGTGTTTTTTAGGAATGACTTAAACGGTAATACTGTTTTAGAATGGTGGCGGCAGCAATGTGAGAAATGGTGTTATAATCGGCATGAAGATGGTAAATTTGGAGATCAAAAATATCTTGACGATTGGACTTCCAGGTTTAATGGAGTTTATGTGTGTCAGCAGTTTGGTGCAGGATTGGCTCCGTGGAACGTGCAGCAAGTTAATGTGTCTAAGGATGAATATCAGAAATTACAGATACAAGATGTGTGTACAAAAAATATTCAACCAATTATATTTTACCATTTTCATCAATTGAAGTTTGTTAAGAATGCAGAATGGCATCTTGGTGAATATGATGTTCAATCAGAAGTGAAACAACTACTGTATGTGCCTTATGTACAGTTGTTGTTGCATATAGAATCTAATTTAGATGAAAAATACAGAAATAAAATTGTCTTGAAAATGGGAAAAATATCAGTTTTGCGGAAGATTGCACGAGTTTTAAAAAGAACATTAAAATGTTTTGTGAAAGAATGGCATAAAGTGTTTACTGATGTAGAATATAAAGCAAGTTGTTTTAAAATATAAAGGTGATGACAGATGAAAGGAATCATTCTCGCCGGAGGATCTGGTACAAGGCTTTATCCGATTACAAAAGTCGTATCGAAACAGATATTGCCGCTGTATGACAAACCGATGATATACTATCCGCTGTCAGTGCTAATGCTGGCTAAAATTCGTGAGATACTAATTATATCTACACCGCGTGATATAGGAACATTCGAAGCACTGCTTGGAGACGGTCATCAGTTGGGATTGTCTCTGTCATATATTGTGCAGAATGAGCCGAAAGGTTTGGCTCAGGCATTTATTCTTGGTGAGTCATTTATCGGCAGTGATGATGTTTGTCTTATACTCGGTGATAATGTTTTCTATGGCAATGACTTAGGTCATCTTTTAATAAATGCTGTTAATCATGTTTCGTCTAAGCGTGGCGGTATGATATTCGGCTACTATGTCAATGATCCGACTTCTTACGGTGTTGCAGAGTTTGATAAGTCAGGTAAGGTTTTTGGCATTGAGGAGAAACCAAGTAAGCCTAAGTCTAATTATGCCATTCCGGGACTGTATTTCTATGATAATCAGGTCGTCGAGATTGCAAAGAACATTAAGCCATCGCCAAGAGGTGAGTTAGAGATAACAGATGTGAATAATGAATATCTGCGTCGAGGTCTGCTGAAATTACAACGTATGGGACGAGGCATGGCATGGCTTGATACCGGGACTTGTGACGGGCTGCTGGAAGCATCGAACTTCATCGCTACTATTCAGAAGCGTCAAGGTTTGTCAGTCTCTTGTATCGAGGAGATTTCATTCCGCAATAAGTGGATTACTGCTGATCAGTTGCGTCAGCTTGCCGATGAAAAAACAGATTATGGGAAGTATATCAAAAATGTTGCGGAAGGGAGATTCTAATATGAAACGAAAATTACAGAATATCTTGGTAACCGGCGGAGCAGGATTTATCGGATGTAACTTCATTCGGACTATGCTGCTGCACACTCCGGAGTGGACAGGACGGATTATCAACCTTGATGCATTAACTTACGCCGGCAACATTATGAGTTTGGCTGACATTGATGCTCAGTTTGGTAAGAATGCGGTAGCCGGACAACGCCGTTACTATTTCGAGCATGGTGATATTTGTAATCGGGAACTTGTTGATAAGATCTTCGCAGAATATGACGTTGATACTGTTGTCCACTTCGCAGCGGAGAGCCATGTCGATCGAAGTATCATAGATCCGGGCAGTTTCGTTCGCACTAATGTGATGGGGACATTCTGTCTGCTGGATGCTGCGAAAGCATATTGGTCGAAGACAGGCTCAATGCGTGACGATGTGCTGTTTCATCATATAAGCACTGATGAGGTTTATGGCTCTCTTGGTGAGAATGGATTTTTCCGAGAGGATA
>JAFYAI010000072.1 GCA_017540815.1 Spirochaetales bacterium | reverse complement strand
TGCCACAAAAACGACTTTGACTGATCAGACTTTCATTAATTATAAAGGCGAGAAAAAATATCCGTATGAATTATGCGAGATTCTGTATTATGCCCATAAAGTCGGATTGCTCAATGATAATGATATTATGTCTGCATATAATGCAATAAGCTCAATAAATGAAACCGACACATTTGAGCAGCGTGAAGATATGAATATCTGCCGAACTCATCCGAAAGATGCACACATTAATGGTATGGATTTTTATAAAATGACGGTATCATATCCGCTGCTTGTTCATCAGTTCGGTGAATACAATATTTATTCAGAAATAGTCATTAAAGAGAAACAGCGGGCGGTTGGCACTCAGGCTATGCTGTATCTGTGTATTCCTCTGACGAAATTAACATTCATGACAAATATCATCGGGAGAACAATGAACACAAATGAAACGGCAGTTTGGCAAATCGGAGCAGAAGAAGCTAAACTTGCTTTGGAGTTGTTTCACATTTTCGGGATGCTGTCGCCAAAACACAGATACGATGTGTTGGAGATATTTAGGACTATTTTTACTTTCTTAAACTGATTATAAGTATTGACAAAAAAGCAGTCCATATAGGACTGCTTTTTTATCATCCTCTCAACTGATCCTGCAATTCATCGAAATAAGCAATGAGATCTTCGATCGGTTTAGGAGTGGTCATATCGACACCGGCATCCCGCAGTGTATCGATGGCATATTTGGAGTTGCCGGATTTCAGGAAGCCGAGATAGTCGTCAAGTTCCTTCTGACCGCCGTTAATAACCCGCTTATACAGTGCGATCGCCGCAGAAATGCCTGTGGCATACTGATAGACATAGAAGTTGTAGTAGAAATGCGGTATGCGTGCCCATTCTATATCGATCTCTTTGTCAATCTCAACATTCGGTCCGAAGTAGAACTCGTTGAGTTTGTGGTATTCTGATTTGAGCAGTTCGGCTGTCAGCGGAGTGCCATTCTCGACGAAGTTATGTATCATCAGCTCAAACTCGGCAAACATCACCTGTCGGAAGAATGTCGCTCTTATCTCTTCAAGCCGTGAGTTAATCAGGAATGCACGCTGTGTTGGATCTGAGATCTTGCTCATAATGTGGTTGATGAACAGCTCTTCGTTGAATGTCGAAGCGACTTCCGCAAGGAAAATAGGGTAGTCGCCATAAACAAGCGGCTGATACTTGTGAGTCAGATATGAGTGCATGCTGTGACCTGCTTCGTGAGCAAGAGTGCGGGCATCGCTGAGAGTGCCGTTGAAGTTAAGCAGTATATATGGATGTGTATCATAGCAGCCGGTAGAGTAAGCACCGCTTCGCTTGTTCTCATTCTCATAGATGTCTACCCAGCCTTCCTCCTTGAGACCTTTTGTAAGAGCGTCGTGATATTCCGCTCCAAGCCGCTTTGTTGACTCCAGGAATAATTCCTTCGCCTCATCATAAGTAAACTTCATCTCAGGATAGTCGATGAAAGGCACATAGACATCGTAGAGATGAATCTTGTCCACACCCATTTTTTTACGCCGCAGCTCCATATAGCGGTGCAGTGAGCCGATGTGTTTGTGTGTCGTCTCAATGAGATTGGTATATACGCTGGTATCGATATTCTTGGAGAATAATGCGGCATGCAGCGATGAATCATAATGTCTGACTGTAGCCTCAAACTGATGATTCTTCACTTCGCTGTTAAGCAGTGAAGCAAATGTTGTCGGAAGAGAGTCGTAACAATTGTGATACTGCACGAATGCCTGTCTGCGGACTTCACGATCCGGATTGGTCAGCAAAGCATGATACTGACCGTGAGTAATCTCCCATTCTTTGCCGTGATTGTCCGTGAATGAGCCGAATTTCATATCAGCATCATTGAGACATCCAAACGCATCTTCTGCGGCACTCATTATATTGGCAGCCTGCGAGAGAATCGCTTCCTCTTTGTCCGATAGGATGTGCTCTTTTGCACGGAGCATTTTCTGAAATGCAAACTTATACGGAGCAAGTTCCTGTGACTCGATATATTTATCCATAATTTCGGTTGGTATAGCAAGTATCTCCGGCTCGAAGAATGCACTCATCGAAGAATATTGAGTAATAAGGATGTACGCTTTCTCCTGCATTGTCTTGTATTTCTCAAGTTTAGTGTCTTCATCGTGGCGTGTGTGGGCATAGATGTAAAGTTTCTCCAACCGCCTGCCAATGTCCAGATTGAACTCAAATGCCTTGCGGATCTGCTGTGCAGACTGCGAGAGCGTTCCTGCGAATGAGGCAACATTCTTCATGTCTTCTGATATTTTTTTGTATTCATTTTCCCACAATTCATCGGAAGCGAAGATCGCTTCGAGATTCCATTTATATTTATCTTCGATTTCTGATCGTTTCCTGCTCATGTGTGTCTCCTTTATTTGATATTTGGTTTATAGTCACATTCATTATTGATACAAATATTTTGTAATGATTACTCAAAACTTTCGCAATATTCATTTGCTTTTTGAGCAAGTTCCTGTAAAGACATATTATCAAATAAATCTTCTCTCCATTTTGTATAGTCAAATGGCTCACGGATTATAAGGGAAATAAAACGTTCAGCGTCAACCATACCCATTTTGTCAAGTAAGATTTTCATTCCTTCTTGGCGGATTACAGAATCCGTTTTATACATGATATTTGTCATTATAGTCCTCCTCATAATTCATAAATTCTATTGGATTCATAATGTTTATTCCATCTATTGATGTTTTTAGGATTTTTTTATCAACTGTTAGAAAGACATCACATTGTGTGGTTATAGCACATGCAAGATGTAATGCATCTTTATTTTTTATACCTTTTTGCATAATAATTTCTGCAAGGCTTATTATTTTTTTATTAATTTTTTGAATTATTATTGCGATGTTTCTCCATTGACTAATAGCATTACGGCGTATTTCAAATGGATTGTGGGCATTTTCATAATCTTCGATTGCTGACCAAACTAGCTGGTGTTTCCCCTCAAGTATTTCTGCTTGAATACGAAGTTTTGCTTGAGTCTCAAGGGAAATGCTTAGTGAAGTTTGATCGTCATACGGACGATTATAGCAGCAATTATCAAGGTATATTTTCATATAAAAATATTGTCTCCTGTTGAATGAATTTATTATAACATATTTTCTTCCAATAAACAATATTATTTTTTTGCTTGACAAAAATCATTTTATGCTATATCATTTCATAGATATAAATATAATATTCGGTATGCAGACTGCAACCTCGTGCCGAATACGGAAGATTTTTTAATGTACGCAGTCCCATTTATAATGAGACGCTCTTCATGATGAGTGTAAGTTATCTGCGATTTAACATTTATGACGCAGATAATATCGCCATCTTTGGCGAGCCCGTATCGCAAAAATGGGGCGGTAAGGGTTTTTTAGCGTACATTGAGGATTCTTCTGCCCGTTGCAGCATTAAGCGATGCGGGTTTTATGTCTAATCTCAATGTACGGAGGCTCTCGAAATGGGAACTGTTTTTATTATTTCTTAAAATTTCATTTCTCATCAAAAAAAATCAAAAAATTTTAAATGGAGTATACTCCATTTAGATTGTTCTTGACAGAACAATCTAAATGATTCTCTTTTTTGCATTTGTCGCTTACCGGGCGACAAAAGATTGATTGTGTTGATGTATATTTAAATATTAAATAAATTATTTCTATAGGAGGATAGATATTTATGGATGTTCAAAAATTGATTGACATAGCACGGGAGTGCGGTCAGAAAGATTTGGAAGAAAGATTGTTGGATTTAGGCAGCGAAATGGAGATGGATAATGCAAGCCTGATGCTGCCGTTGGTAGGTGAGTTTAGTTCCGGCAAGACGACGCTGATTAATGCCGTAACTGACTGCAAAAGTTTGGAGACAGCAAGCAAACCGACAACGGCAGTGATTTATCAGATTTTCTTCGGGCAGGAGAAGAGCGGAGCAATAATTGTTGACAAAGAAGGCAATCAGAAAGAAATTGATGATATAGCATCATTGAAAAATGAAGAATTGCAGCATAATGCTGAAGTAGTGCAGATATTTGATACTTGTGATAAGATACCGGCTTCGACGATTTTGGTGGATACTCCGGGGTTGTCATCATTAGACAGATCACACCGAGATGCTTTGAATGAATTTCTTCCTAATGCGGATGCAATTTTGCTTGTTACCGATGTCAATCAGGGAATGACAAAATCATTAACTGATTTTATTAAGCAAAATTCAATTAGTAAGCGTCCGATATATCTAATCATTACGAAGTCTGACACAAAGACTGACAATGAAGTCCGAGATGTCAAAGAATATATCAAATCAAATACTGAACTTAATATTAAGAAAATCATTTCAGTATCGGCACAGGATAATAAGTTGGATGAATTTTACAATCTGCTTACAGAAATAGATCGTGATAAGATGGCTATTTTAAAAACTGTCAATGAACAGCGAATAAAAAATATCGCTAAAATGTTATCACAGAGAATAGATGATCTTCTTACAGCTTCGACTGATGATGACTCTCTTAGTAAGGCTATTAATGATGAGAAGCGTAATCTTGAAAAACTCCAGCGGAATATTGAAAAACTCATTAATGATACAAGATATGGCATTGAAGAACTAAGACAAGATGTGACGGATGAATTCCGTGATGCTGCAGAATCGAATTTATATCATTTGGCATTCGCTAAAGGCATAGATCTTAATCAGTCATTTCAAGAAGCAATAGATTCATTATCAAGTCAGAGTTTTGCCAAATATAAAAATCTTGTCAGAAATAAATTAGTTGAACTTGCGAATAAGAGAATTGAAACAGATGATGCTATCAATCTGCAGTCATTGCAAGAGATGGACTTGGAAAGTTTAGGCGATATTCATATTGACAATAATATAGACTTAAACGCAGTTGGTCATCAGTATGATAAAGGTATTGGTATCGGTATTGAGATTCTCGGAACTGCTGCTGCTGTAGCGGCTATTATTGCATGTCCTGCGACTGTTGCTGCCGGTGGTACAACATTATTGAGTGAAGGAGCATTAAATGCTGTTGAGTTAGGCGGATTAGCAGCAATGAAAATGAATAAGTTGAATAAAGCAAAAAAAGTCGCAACCGCTGTAACAACAGCTGAAAAAGTAGGTACCACAATCCAAAAAACAAAACAAATAATCGATGAGGCTAAGATTGCAAACCAACAATATAAAGAAAAGTATAAAGGTCCTGTTGAGAATGTTGTTTCAAAGGTGACTGAAGTTTTAGCAAAGCCACAAAAACAGAGAGTAATTAATGATTATGTTATAAATACTGTGATACCTTCATTTGAGTCGCAGTTGTCATGGATTACTGATCAGCTTTTATCTATGATACAGACTCAGCTTAATGAAGAAGCTCATTGGACTGTTGAACAGCATAAGAATAATCTTGAAATGCTGAAGAAAGAGAAATCAGAACAGTCAGAATCATATAAAAACAGAATGGATCAGTATAATCAATATAAAAAAGATATTGTGGAAATAGCAGGTTGAACGAGGTTTTTTATGAACAAAAATAATAATAATGAAAAAAAGGAGACAGGTATGACAGAATTATTAGTAGGGGCTGTTGCCGGTGCAGTTGTAGCCGGTGGAGCAGCATATATGATGAACAAGAATGGACAGGATAGTGGCAGCGGTAACGCAGCAGAGACAGAAATGCTCAAGCGAGAGATTGCTCGGCTTAAAGAACAGGCTAAAAAAGATGAAGAACTGATTACATCTTTGCAGAATCGTGCGAAAGAATACAGTCAAACACAGAAAAAAACAGATGATGAGCTTGATGATCTGGAAGATGAGTTGGATAAAACCAAAAAGCGTCTTCGAGAGTTGGAAACTCAGAATAAAGAGTATGAAGAGCGAATAGCTGATTACAAGTCCGAAGTGGCTCAGTATAAAGTGGAATTAGAAAAATATAAAAATTAATGATTATCTTAATCGCCGACACAAAAAATTGTGTCGGTAAAATATGGAGTGAAATATGTTAGGCTTAACGACAATGAAACGATATAAAGAGAAAGAGGCTGAGTGTGATAAACTCAAGAAAGAAAATGATTGGTTGAAAACCAGCCCAGATGTTGCTGCGGCAGAGAGTGAGAAAGTAAAACAAATTGAAGAAGAAAGCAGAGAAAAATTACAAGCAAAAGACTCTGAGATTAGCTCATTAACCGATAGAATAAAAAATAATGAAACAAAACTTAGTCGATTAGAGTCTGAGAGGTCGGATTTGCAAAACAGAGTTAATCTTTTACAGGCTTCTGTAGACGGTACTGCTACTGAGCAGTATGAGAAAGAACTACAAAACAAAGATAAAGAGATAAAAAGGATAAAAGAAGAAATTGAAGATCTGGAAGATGATTTAGACAGTGAGAAAAAGAAATTAAATAAAAAGAATGAAGAACTGAAAGAAGTTCAGCAAAAGAAAGAAGAGTTAGAAGAAAAGCATAAGCAGATGTCTGATCAGTTGGAAGATACTTCAAGTAAATTAACTCAGTCAGAGAAAACTGTTGCCCGCAAACAAAAATCACTTGAGTTTGTTCAGGAGATATTGAAAGCTCAATTCGTCCCTGAGGCGGCAGCAAGTTATGAACTTATTGAGGAAATAGCAAATTACATAGCCGACGAGATTGCTCCACCTATAGAAGAGCTGAATGATAGTGAGGAATTTTGGGAAAAATTAATCAAATGGGTAGAAGTCAGTAAAAAACCGTGGATAAAAAACAAAAAGACAGTTGCCCTTATCGGTGAGTTCTCAGCCGGTAAGACTTCAATTGTCAATGCTATCCTTAGTCAGGGAAATAATGTAATCAAGCTACCTGTCAGCAGCAAAGCAACTACGGCAATCCCGACTTATATATCATATAAACAGGGATTCTCTCGATATAGATTTTATTCTCCTGCAAATGTATTATATGGGCTTACCGAAGATACATTTAAGCAAATTGATAAGGATCTTCTTGATGATGTTGATGGTATATCGAAACTCATTAAATACTTTGTTATGACTAATGATAATCCTAATTTACGAAATCTTAGTATTCTCGATACTCCGGGATTTGCTTCTCAAGATCAGGAAGATACAGACAGAACAGTTGAAGTAATTAATGAATGTGACGCACTGTTTTGGGTGTTTGATGTTAATAACGGCACAGTAAATAACTCAAGCCTTAAAACGATTAAGGAAAAACTGAGAAAGCCTCTATATATCATTATTAATAAAGTAGACACTAAATCAGAAACAGAAGTAGACAGAGTTGAAAACCTTATAAAAAACACATTCTTAGAGCAGCATATTGATCTGGCTGGAGTTCTTCGTTTTGGTGATTGTGGTGACAATGGTAATAAATCAAGAATGTTGGAACACTTAGATAAATTAATGAATGTCCTCTATAATCTGAAAGACACAAGCGATACGAATAATTTCTTACAGTCTGTTTATGATATTCAAAAGGAACGCTTAGACGAGTGTAAATCTGAACAAAAAACAGCAAATAGTGAATTTGATAGAATAGAGGCTGAAATAGATGAAGCGATAGATGTGTATGATAGATTATTTGAGACTATATATAATTATTGTGTTGATACGCATAATACAATATTGAATGGTGATGAAGCGTGGTTTTCTGATAAAAAGAAGATTACCGGTGAAGATGCTGAGAAAATTATAGATAATATGTCTACAATTCTTGATTCTAAAGATGGGGAAAAGGGATATTTAAGTGGTCTTACCGACACCTTTATACATATTAGAGACTTGAACTTTGAGAAAGATGCATGTGAAACCAATATAGAAGAGTTGAAATATACACATAAACGCCGAGAGAAAAAATGCAAAAAATTGCAAGAATTTATTTCAAAATATCAGGAGATGACTCATGAGTAATAATATCTTTGAAGATTATCAGCAAAAGAAACAACAGATCATCGCTTTGGCAGATAAGGCTGCTCAATACGGACTGATTACATCACAGCGTAAGATGGAGATTATCAATAAGATTGAGAATGAAACTTTGACAATAGGTGTCATCGGTCAGATGAAAGCAGGCAAGTCCACTTTCCTTAATGCTTTTGTATTCGGTGATGATGTTTTACCGGCAGCAACTACACCGATGACAGCTGCTTTATCCATGATTACTTATGGAGAAAAGCCCAAAGTAGTAGCGGAGTTTTATACCAAAGACGACTGGTCTGCTCAGCAGATGCAGGCGAGCAGAAGTGAGTCAAGCACTGAGGATGATGGCGAAAAATCTAAGATTAAGGCAGCTAAAGAACTGACTAAGATTGCAGAGAAAAAATTAGGCTGTTCACTTAACAGTATGCTCGGACGACATCAGGAAGACCGATTTGAGAACTTGGTCGAGTATGTCGGAGCAGAAGGTAAGTATGTTGGTATAACTAAGTCTGTGACGATATATTATCCGAAGGAGTATCTTAAAGGTGTCAATATTGTCGATACTCCGGGAGTCAATGACCCGATTGTGTCACGAGAGGAGCGAACGAAAGAATTCCTGCAAAAGTGTGATGTTGTAGTTCTTATGCTGTATGCTCAAAAAGCAATGGATGCTACAGACACGGCATTATTATTTGATAATGTGTATAAATGCGGTATTGGAAGAGTTCTTATAGGTATTAATAAATATGACATTTGTATCGGGAATGGCGAAACAGACGGTGAGATTATTGCTAATGTAGAAGAAAATATCCGTAAGGCTGCAGATAACAGAGGAGATAGAACACTTTTGGATTTATTGAAAGAAGTTCGTCCAATCCCAATGTCTGCTGAGGCTGCATTACTGACTCAAATCGGTATGGATAAAGTTAATCGTTCTCCTGAGTACAAGCACGCATATAAGCGTTATCTTGAAATATGGGATGATGCAGCAAGTCCAAATGCTCTTAGACGATATAGTCATATCGAAGATATGGAGAATGCGATTATCAATCTTATTAATAATGAAAAAGGCGAGATACTTTTTTCAAAGCCAAAGAATGAGATTATGGCAAAGGTAAAAGAAAGCCTTAGTAAGAAAGAAACTGCTATTACAGACTGCACAAACAAAATAAAAATACTCGACGCTCCTGATAATGAACTAGAGCATAAGTTAGATGATCTAAATACGGCAAAACGCAAGACAGAACGAAAACTTGATCATTTCAGCCGTGATTTTGACAGTGAATTAAGCGATAATCTTATTCCCAGTATTGAAAAAAGTCTCAATCGAAAAATAAACGAGCTGCATACTCAACTTAATGGCAAAATAGATAATCTCGGTATGCTTACAAGTATTGGAGAGCAGGTAAAATCGATTGAACATAAGATTAAGGAATTCACTGATAAAATATTGCCTGATGAAGCAAAAGAACAGACAAGGAATGTTAAGAAAAAACTGAAATCATTTACCGGTGAATATTTTAACGATGTTGAAGAACTTATCAGCGATAAACTGCCGAATTTGGATTTTTATGATTTCTTGACGGATCTTAAAACAAAGATTGATGTTGAAACGGATAATAAGTTTGATTATGAACTTAGTGAAAAATTTGGTAAAGTCGGATTTAATGTAAACTTTTTTGCAGGAATTTTTGGAATATTACCTGGATTGTTAGGTCAGGCATTGATAACAGAGAGTACCAAAATGAAATTGAAAAACGATGTTGATGAAGTTCTTGATAAAATAAAATTTGATGCTTATATTAATTCTTTGAAAGAAACATGCCATTTTGTGATTAACTCTATTAAAAATGAAGGTGTGTCTCAGTTGATAGAACCGCTCATTGAGTCTGTTGAAAGCTTTATGAACGATAAAGCAAAGCGAGAAGAAGAACTTGCAACGGCAAAATCTTCTTTGGAAACTCTTAAAAAAGAAAAAGAAACTTTACAGTCACAAGCTAATGAAATAGAAGCGATGATGTAATTTACAAGACCACAGGATTTTGCTTCGCAAAATCCTGTGGTCTTAATATTCATTAAATATGGAGCCCAAATATGAAAATAAAGCATTGCTCTAATGGTGAAGATACATTAATAATTGAGTCAAATGATTTAATGCATCCGCTTAAATGTATGAATGCAAAATTGATTGTAAAAAAATTTGGAAGTAAACCAAAACAAAGTTCTATTCCATTTTTTCACAAAAAAGATAAGGAATGGGTTGAAGATTATGACGAATGGTTTGATAGAGTGGTAGGAGAGGAATCTTAATATGCTTAGATATAGCATTAAATAAGTATCTTTGATTTTTTTTCTTGTTTATTTATCACCATATATTTTTCCCCTTGACAGAATTGTCATTTTTGAATATAATCAAATATAATAAATAGGAGACAACAATGACTGCGATAAATGCTGCTATGCCATCACTTAATATTTTCAAGATTATGTCTTGGGTAAATGAAACTTCTGAACCAATCACTTTAACAAATGATAATGGCAAAAATGCAGTCGTTATATCAGAAGATGATTGGAATTCAATCCAAGAAACTCTGTATCTTGAATCCATTCCCGGAATGACACAATCACTGATAAATGGTAAGAATACTCCATTTGAAGAATGTGTTAATGAGTAAGTTGAAAAAACAGAACAAAAAATCAAAGATTTTTTGTTCTGTTTTTTCTTCCTTTTTATTTGTCGCCCCACAGGCGACCACAGCCGCCGCAATATAATGTATATTTATACAAGAATATACAATAGGAGGCAAACGATGTTAATAATGTGTGGCTGCGGCGGACCGCGTCCTATATGGATGCCGAAGGATTTCCTTCATCCGATATGGGCAACGAGAGTATCTTTAGAATGTATGGTGGATCGAATGCATCGAAAACTTAACCCACCGCCGCCTTTGTGCGATGATGTCCTAACTATGACGGTTGTAGATTACGACGAGTGGAAGTTGGAGAGAAAGTAAGTAAACACTATACATAATTCAAAATCCTCTAACAAAAATCCCAAAAACTCCGAAAAATAATAAAAGAGGTGTATTCCATTCTCTTAAAGGAGCAAAAAATGTCTAATATCATTGGTATAGATCTCGGAACAACTAATTCGGCAGCCGCATTCATAGACGGCTCTAATGCAAAAGTTATCCCCAATAAGGCCGGCAATACTGTTACGCCGTCGGTTGTGTATTTTGCAGAGGATGGCAGTGTAGCGGTCGGTGAGCCGGCTGTGAATATGAAATTAGCCGCTCCGAATCGGACTGTGACAGGCATTAAGCGAAAGATGGGGATTGATGAGAATGTTAATGTCGCAGGCAAGAAATATTCTCCGCAGCTCATTTCATCATATATACTTAAGAAACTCAAAAATGACGCAGAGGATTATCTCGGGCAGAGCATTCACGACGCAGTTATAACCGTGCCGGCGTATTTCAGCGATGCACAGCGGCAGGCAACTGTAGATGCGGGCAAGATTGCCGGCTTAAATGTGCTGCGTATCATTAATGAGCCGACAGCTGCGTCGCTGGCGTATGGTCTGAATGATTACACTCATCAGAATATCGTCGTGTATGATTTGGGCGGCGGCACATTCGATGTGTCAGTGCTTGAGCTGGAGTCAGGTATTTTTGAAGTGCGTGCTACGAAGGGTAACAATCATCTCGGCGGAATGGACTTCAATGCTCGGCTTACGGATTTCATAGTGTGCAAATACAAGGAAGAAACCGGCATCGATCTGACGAATGACAAGTTGGCGATGGAGAAATTAGACGAGGCCGCAGAGCGTGCTAAGATCGCATTATCGGAAGATGAGTCTGCTAAGATCGAGATCCCGTTTATCACAGCGGATGAGCACGGTCCCCGTCATCTGTCATGCACTCTTACCCGGGATGATTTCGAGATACTTATCGGTGACTACATTGATCAGACAATGGCTCTGACAGCAGAAGCGATCGCTGAGGCAGGTATGCAGAATGATGATATTGATAAGATAATATTGGTTGGTGGCTCATCACAGATACCGCTCGTCATTCAAAGGCTCTCACAACTGATCGGCGATAAGATTATGTCCGGTATCAATCCTTTGGAAGTCGTAGCAAGAGGTGCGGCGATACAGGCCGGGATTATCGCAGGTGAGGTTAAGGGAATGGTGCTTGTCGATATTACGCCGCTTAGTCTCGGCATTGAGATCGATAAGGGGCTGTTTGTTCCGATAATAGAGCGGGGCAGTCCGATCCCCACTGAGGCTAAGAAGATATTCACCACGGTGGAAGACTATCAGAGCAGCGTTGAGATTCACATTCTGCAGGGCGAACGCCGAATGGCGAAGGAGAATACTACGCTTGGCACATTCACACTGACAGGCATAGAAGCCGCTCCGAAAGGTGAAGTTAGTATCGAGGTCACATTCAATATAGATATTAACTCAATCGTAAGTGTGTCGGCTCGCGATGTCAAGACTGGCGAGAGTAAGACTGTCATTGTCAATACGAAGACAGGTCTGACTGATAATGAAATACGGCAGATTATCGAGGATTCTAACATTGACGGGATTACGCCGAATAACTTTATCAAAATGTTCGACGATGCCGAAGAAGGCCGTGATATTATAAGGAAGATTGAGCATCTGCTGAATAATGATAATGCGGATAATTCGCTACATGCTGATATTGAAGCGGCGATCATATTCTTCGATAAAGCGGTAGATGAGAGAGACTTCTTCGCAGTTGAGAAATATCTCGGTGTGCTGAAAGATTATCTGTCGGAATTGACGATCTCCGTGCAGGAGAATATCGCGAAAGAAGAATTTGTGTATAGATGAGATTGGGGAGATTGGATAAAAACAGTCCTTACGGACTGTTTTTTTTCTCATTAATTTTATAAAATTCTTGATTAATTTTTTCTTATGTTCTATAATATTCTTATTTTTATTTTATAAGGAGTAGAACTATGAATAAAAACTTAATGGCTATCATGATTACAATTGTGTTTTTGACATTCATTGGATGTCAGAATGAAGTTGAGAAAATCGTGTATGTTGATAAAACAACAGATGGCGAGCAGGGCGGACAAGTCACGCCGCCGCAGAATAATACGAAGATTACATCTTTGCAGGTTGCTATTAATACGGCAGAGCCGGGCAGTATTATTGATTTTTCAGATCCGAAATATAGCACAATCACGACGATCGAGCCGTCGATTGCCGTGACTAAAGCTGTGACGATCAAGAACTTCTCTGATCTCAAAGGAGCATCGCTGAATGTATCTGCCGATGGTGTTGTATTGTCTAATCTCGGCAAAACAAGCGTTACTACGAACTCTTCGCTGAAGATTAGCGGATCATCGCTGTCAAGTCTTAATATCGGTGCTGTTGATACGGGACGAGGTGAGCCTGTTGTTAAATCCAGACCGCCGAAGGTTGAGTTGCTGTCATCGGATGTTTCATCAGATGTCATTATCGCTATTGAGAATGCGGCACTAACTGTTTTTGATGTAACTGCTGATAATATCAGATTCGATGCTAATGACACGCAGCTGACAATCGAAAATAAAGATTCTGTGATTAAAAACATTCTTACCGACAAAAAATGCCGCCTTGTGCTGGAAGACGGCACGAGTGATACTATTCCGTGTTCCGATCAGAAAATCTCTGTCAGTGGCACAGGACAGTTGACACAGGTCAATATGCAGGCTGCAGAGACACTGATACTGACGAAACTGTCTCCTGAGTCGGGGCTTATTACAACGATGAAGCAGGATGAGTCTATAGA
>JAFYAI010000071.1 GCA_017540815.1 Spirochaetales bacterium | reverse complement strand
GTCGATAAGGTGAGTTTCGACATTCACAGACAGGAGTGTCTCGGCATAGTCGGCGAGTCCGGCTGCGGCAAGAGCATAACTGCGATGTCGATTGCTCGGTTATTGGCGATGCCGCCGGCTAAGGTGACAGGTCAGGTTTTATTCGAGGGCAAAGATGTGTATCAGATGTCGCTCGATGAACTGCACGGCTTGAGGGGGCGTGATATAGGTTTCGTATTTCAGGAACCGATGACGAGTCTTAATCCCACGATGAAGATAGGCCGTCAGATAGCCGAGATGATCCAAGTCCACAATCCCGATATATCCAAGAATGAGCTGACCGAGCGGTGCTGCGACCTGCTGGCTAAGGTCGGCATTCCGTCACCTGCGGAGCGTCTTAACTCATATCCGCATGAGTTCTCCGGCGGAATGCGGCAGCGGGTGATGATAGCCATTGCGATAGCGAATAATCCGAAACTGCTGATTGCTGATGAGCCGACAACTGCACTTGATGTTACGATACAGGCTCAGATATTGGATCTCATTGCGAAGCTGCAGGAAGAGAGCAAAATGAGCGTGCTGATGATCACTCATAATATGGGGATCGTCACGCAGATGTGCGACCGCGTTATCGTGATGTATGCCGGCAGGATAGTTGAGGATGCTCCGGTGAAGTCGCTGTTTGAGCATAGACTTCATCCTTATACTAATGGTCTGCTTGATGCGATACCGTCTCTGTCCGAGACGAAAGAGCGTCTGTATAATATCCCCGGTTCTGTGCCGCATCCGACAGAGTTCCGCAAGGGCTGCCGATTCTATGATCGGTGCAATAAGCAGCTTTCCCTGTGCAGCGGTGATATTCCGCCTGAATTGAATGAAGTTAAGCCGCAGCATAGTGTCGCTTGTTACAATTCATAATTCATAATTCACAATTCACAATTCACAATTCTGACAGTGCAAAAATTCTTTGTCATCCCAAAATGGGCGTGATGAATCACGCCCGTACATAAAAAGCCTTTGCATTATTTAAGAGATATTGTATATACGGGTTCGATTTATCGAACCCATAATTTAAAATCCGTGTGATAATCTTAAAAAATAATTAAGAAATCTTGAAATATTCCGAGAAACATAATAGAGGGTACTTATATGTTTTTAACGGGTGATTCAACAAGCAAGATGATCGACATAATGCAGAGGTCTATGAATGCTTCTGCACAGCGGGCGAATGTGATCAACAATAATATCGCTAATGCGACAACGCCTAATTACAAGCGGCAGGATATAACATTCCAGAATGAGCTGCAGCGGGCGTTAGCTTCTGAGAATCAATATTTGTCAATGCCGTTTAAGACTACTGATGAGCGTCATATTCCGATTTTTAGGCCGGAGGACTATCGAACTGTTCAGCCTAAGAAGATTACGGAATATAACTCGTATCAACTGAATAACGGCAACTCCGTCGATATTGACAAGGAAATGATGGAAGGCACTAAGAATACGATGTATTACAACGCTCTTGCCGGCCGCATAACGAAAGAATTCAACAAGCTGAAGTATATACTGAGAAATTCTAATAATTAGTAATACATTTACTTCAAATTCTAAGAAAATCGGCAGTTTAGCTGCCGATTTTCTATTATAAAAATTTTATTGTCATTCTTTGTAAATTATGCTATAATATCTTTATGGACTATCTGAAAGCATTTATCTCTAACAGAGTAATATTGTGTGCTTTTTTCAGTTGGTTTTTCGCTCAGTTTCTGAAGATGATTATCGAACTGACGAGAAAGCGTCGGCTGAAAAGGCGGGATTTCATTATGAGGACGCTGTTTGGCACAGGCGGGATGCCGTCAAGCCATTCTGCATCAGTCGCATCGGTTGCCGTAGCGATAGGGATAGAGTGCGGTTTCGATTCTCCGATCTTTGCACTGGCTTTTTTGCAGGTGTTTCTCGTTGTCCGCGATGCGACTGGAGTTCGTCTGTCGTCAGGACTGCAGGCTTCTGCTATTAATGACATCCTGCGTCGGATAAATGCCAATAAGGACAATCCCGATCAAAAGTCGATTAAGCCGGTCAAAGAAGTAAACGGACATACGCCCGTGCAGTGTTTCGTCGGGTTGGTTGTCGGCATTTTCGTTGCACTGTGTGTCTACTTCATCTGATAAGGTCTCATAATGAAAATAATCGTCAAACTTAGTTCTAATCTGATCAATCCGGACAATGAGTATAAGATTGATGTCGTGAGCAAGATCTGCGGTGAGATTGCCCGGCTGACAGAGCAGGGGCATCAGATTATCATTGTGTCGTCAGGTGCTGTTATGCACGGAGTCCGCACATTGGGATATGACCGCAAGCCCGATACCGTGCCGCTGCTGCAGTCCTGTGCTGCGATCGGGCAGATCACTCTGATGAAGCGTTATTGGGATGCTCTGTCGCTGCACAGGATGACTCCGGCTCAGATCCTTGTGTCTACGGAGGATTTCTCCAACCGCAAGCGTTATCTCAACCTGCGCAACACGATCAACACATTGCTGTCTCAGGATGTCATCCCTGTCTTCAATGAGAATGACACGATCAATACAGAAGAACTCAAATTCGGCGATAATGATAAGCTCTCATCTGTTATTACGATGATGATGAACTTCGATATGCTTGTCATCCTTACCGATGTAGACGGAGTTTACGACAGCAATCCCAAGACCAATCCTGATGCTCGGCTTATTCCGAAGATCACTAAAGCTGATATGCCGCAAATCGAGGCCGGTGATGAAGTGTCGAAGTTCAGCTCCGGCGGGATGAAGACTAAACTCACATCGGCACTTGACTCTACGAAGGGCGGTATCGATGTATTTATCGGCAACGGGTTTAAGACTAGCCTGTCACGGATAATCGACGGCACAGAGACCGGCACATACATTCTGCATGATGAGTCTGATAAGACCAATGCTCGGATGAAGTGGCTCGGATTTAGTCCGATCTCCAATGCGGAGATTGTCGTTGATAACGGTGCGATGATTGCACTGACGAAGAAGCAGTCCAGCCTCCTTGCCAGCGGCATTACAGACGTTATCGGTGACTTTGCTCACGGTGATCTTGTGTCTATTACATCCGGCGGCAGGAAGATTGCTCAGGGCTTGACGAACTTCTCATCTGCTGACTTGGATAAGATAAAAGGTATGAAATCGAGCGATTTCAGCAAGTATATAGATAATTGCGATTATGAAGTGGTGATTCACAGGAATAATTTGTATTTGTTGGACTAAATGATGTCATGCTGAATAAGTTTGCAGCATCTTAAAACTGTATGGAGACCCCGAAACAAATTCGGGGTGACAATATATATAATAAAAGGATATAATGATGAAAATACAAATGCACACTCCGCTTGTCGAACTTGACGGCGATGAGATGACAAGAGTTTTATGGCAGCCGATCAAGGACAAGCTGCTGCTTCCGTTTATCGATCTGAAGACTGAGTATTATGACTTGGGGCTGACAGAGCGTGATAAGACTGACGATCAAATCACAGTCGATGCGGCTAAGGCGATTATGAAATACGGTGTCGGAGTCAAGAATGCGACGATCACGCCGAATCAGGCTCGCGTTGAAGAATATGGACTTAAGAAGCAATGGAAGAGTCCCAACGGCACGATTCGTGCAATGCTTGACGGAACAGTATTCCGCAAGCCGATTATCGTGAAGAATATCGCTCCTGCAGTTCGTTTCTGGAAGAAGCCGATAGTTGTCGGCCGTCATGCTTATGGCGACATCTATAAGAATGCCGAGATATATAGCGAGAAAGGCGGCAAACTGGAAGTGATCGCTACTGACAAGGACGGCAACATTCTGCGGAATACCATCGTCGAAGTTGATAGCCCGTGCGTCGTTATGGGTATGCACAATACACTC
>JAFYAI010000070.1 GCA_017540815.1 Spirochaetales bacterium | reverse complement strand
TTAAGTTATCATGTGTTTTTGCGTATATATATAATCTGGTTTTGTTTGGATTGTTATGTAAAGATATTTGGAATATATATAAGAAAAAAAGAGAATTGAAATAATACATTATTCAAAAAAACAAGAGGTTCACACCACCTGCCCTGAGTTTGCCGAAGGGCAGGCGGCGATATTATCGTGTTTTTTTATAAATTTATATTGATTTTTCTGATTTTTTTGTTATAATTATAGAGAGGATTAAAAAATGACTTTCGAGTGGGATGATAACAAAAATAATATTAATAAGAAAAAACACGGTGTATCATTTGAAATGGCAGTTCGTGTATTCTTGGATGATAAGCGAATTGAAAAAGTTGATATTGAACATTCGACGCTTAATGAAGAGCGAATTAATATAATAGGTCGAGTATCAGGAATGTTGATATTGTTTGTTGTTGCAACAGATCGAAATGGGAATATGAGAATTATTTCTGCACGAAAAGCAGAACCTGATGAGGAGGCAGAGTATTATGCACACTATGACGCTTGATGAAGTTCGCAATCTTCCGCCATTGACTTCGGAAGAAATTGAAAGTGTAATGGCTTTTAATAATACTGATTTTTCGGATTGTCCTAAACAGACAAAAGATGAACTTTCAAAATTTCGTCCATGGAATAAAGTCCATAATAGACAGCCTAATTCTGTGAAGATAGATGTTAATATCAAGATTGATTCTGATGTTTTGTCGTGGTATCAGTCTATCGGAAATGATTATCAGGCAAAAATAAACGATGTTCTAAGAATGTATGCTTTTGGAGAGTAGGATTCTTAAAAAACAAGGTTATCGCCGCCGCTTGCCCTGAGCTTGCCGAAGGGCAGGCGGCAAAAAACTCATTTTTTTTGCCTCTTTTTTAGCGGAGAGACTGAATCTCGGCAAGAGATAGACCGGTTCCTTGAGCAACTTTTTCGGCGGATAGTCCCATTGCAAGAAAGTTTCGGGCAGTTTCAATGGCTTTGGTGTGTTCGCCTTCGGCTCGACCTTGGGATAGACCTCGCTTCAATCCTTTTTTTAGACCTTTTTTAAGCCCCTTTTCAAGTCCCTCCATCATTTTGTCTCGGTATTTCAGTTCAAGAGTCATATATCTCCTCCTTATATCATCTTGATTTTTTGTTTGCTCAACTTTTTTTATCTCATCTGATACATCCCATCCTTACAAACCGCATTAATCTTCTTCAACACTTTCTTCACTCTCTCTTCACTGCATCCGAATGAAGTCATCATATCTTGTATAGTTGACGGGCGGCGGCGGAGCAGGGCGGTAATATCTTGGCACAATTGTGCGTCTGTAATATTGGCCGGTTGCTCTGATTGCTGAGCTGCCGTCGCCGCTCGTTTCACAATTACTGTCGGCAGCGATGACAATGCGTTGGCAATCCTTTGAAGAGTCTCTTCCGATGCCGGACGCACCCAATCTTCGACACCGATTCTGTCCAATGAGTTTAGATGGATGATGTCAGGTTTTATCTTTGTCAGCAGATTTTTGAGAATGAGTATCTCATTTTCGCTGTCGTTTATCCCTTCTATAATGAAGACTTCGATCCATATTTTGCCTGTGTATTCTTCGCAGAATGTGACTATCCCGTCTAACATAGTCTTCAGATCAAGAGCGGCAGCAGGGCGGTTAATCCGAGCGAAGCTGTCCGCAGTAACGCAGTCAATCGAGATCTTGGCAAGGTCTATCTGAGATATGTCTTTGCGGACTTGCGGATCGCATAGCAATGTGCCGTTTGTCAGGATGGCTGTCTTGAACTGCGGATAATGAGTTTTCAGATGGTCGATAATATCTGCAATGTGTGAGTGCAGAGTAGGTTCACCTGAGCCGGTTAATGTGATGTAGTCAATCGGAGTGCCGCTGTAATTGGCAAGAACATTGTCTATCTCATTTATTATGTCACTCGTCGGATAATATTCCGCTCTTAGTGTGGTGAGATTAGTTGTAGCACCACATTCACAGTAGACACAATCAATTGTGCAGGTTTTATGAGGCACAAGGTCAATGCCGAGTGACATTCCGAATCGGCGGCTTGCAACAGGTCCGAAGATATATTTTTTTTGCATAGTAATTCCTTTTAAAAAAATCGGTATGCCATCGGCATACCGATTTTTGGTGTTATAGTTTTTGTTACGGATTAAGCGTCTCAGTCTGTTTCAGATCTGATTTGTTCAGCACAACGATGCTTTTATTCGGATCAGAGATGAATATGCTTTCATCGTAGAAACTTATAAATGTGTTGCTGTCCACTTTTGCTTCTGACTTGGCAAGCAGCTGCAAGTTGTTGTCGTATTTTGCCAGATAGTAGTTGTCTCCGTCTTTGAGTATGACATAGATATTGTCATTATTCAGCTCAACGAAACTTCGGAAGAATACATTCTCCTTAGCACGAGCCTTCTCTTTCAGTGTCTGACGGTCGAGCAGCATAAGGAAGTGATCCGATGAATGCTTGCCTTCGTAGCCAATTACAATTACACCGTCTTTCGTAGCGATATATTTATTGCCGCAGACATTAGTTACTTTAGGAACAGGAGCCATTTTCTTAGTAGCCATATCGATAACGAACAGCTCATTGTTGTAGTGGCCGCCTTCCATATATTCTTTGACTTTCAGATAGAACAGTGTTGCCCCGAATGTTTTATTATCAGGACTATTCTTCTTCATAGCATCTTCACGCTTATCAAGTTCTTCTTTTTTCTTGTCAAGGTCCTGCTCTTTTTTATCAAGTTCATCGCTCTTTTTCTGCAGCTCCTGCTTAATTTCAGGATCAGCCTTGTCAATCTTATTCTGTCGCTCGTCCTTCTTAATATCTTCGTTTTCCTTATTTACTTCTTCCTGTTTTTGATCATTCTTCTCTTTCTTCTGAGCTAAAAGCTCTTCTGTTTTCTTATTCTTCTCTTTCTCTTCTTCTACTTCAGCACGAGCTTTTGATGTCTCTTCGTCTTCTTTAGCGGCTTTCTCTTTGTCCTTATCGAGCTGGCTCTTTTCTTTGTCAAGTTTATCCTGCTCGGCTCGTTTCTCATCCGAGTCTTCCATTTCATCAATCTGTGACTGCTTTTTATTCAGTTCGTCTTCTTTCTTGGAGAGTTCGTCTTTTTTCTTCTGATTTTCCTGCTCTTTTTTAGATACTTCTTCGTCTTTTTTAGCTGTTTTTTCTTTTTCTTTATTCAGCTTATCCTGATCTTTCTCCAACTGCTTGTTCTTCTCATCGATCTCTTTTTGTTTGAGCAGAGCGAGTTTCTTACGGTCTTCCACGCCTCGGTCGTCTTCATCTTTTAGAGAATCTGTAACTTCTTTATCAGACAATGTGCTTGTATCGAGCGATGAGATGTTGCCTTTGCCGGCTTCCTGTGTCAGAGGAATGACAATCTTCGTTTTGCCGGCCCATTCAGAATATTTTGTCGAAATACCGGCATTCTCAGCAGTGATGTTGTCAGTAACGATCGTCTTGTATTTCTGACCAAAATGCTCCATATCGCCTCGGTGAACGGCATTGTAATATACAGTGAATCTCGCCAGCGTCTGAGCATCCGCTCTGCTGAATCCGAATTTGCGTTCCAAATAGCCGCCGATGATCTGCATAATGTTATTGACATGATCGACTGCCGCATCTGGATTGATCGAGAATATAACCGCATCAAGCAGACCTGACTCTGTATCGTCATCTACCGCATAGATCACAGAGTATTTGTCGTGATATTTGAATTCGATATTGTTTTTATTCTGCATGTTGGCGAGTCTGATACCGATCGAGCGAATGTCAAACAGCGACTCAATCTTGAAATGTTTGCCTGTGAAATTTTCAAATCGGATGTTGGCATTCTTGGCGGTGTTAAGCTCATCAACCGCAACATCGATAGCGTTTATGCTGAGGACAGCAGTCAGACTGAATATAACCGCTGCAAAAACCAATCTAAATCTAAAGGAATTTTTCATATAATATCTCCATTTATAATATAACATCATACTGAACTCGTTCCAGCATATTATGTTATTATATTATTTTATCATATTGATAAATATCTGTCAAATGATAAAAATAAAATTAAAAAAATTGAATTTTTTTATCATTTATAATGTTCGGAAAATGAATTTGACTTTTGAATGAAAATGCACTATAATATAATTAATTATAATTGTAAGGAGTACACAGTGGTAAATCTGAAAAAAATTACACTGACATTATTGGTTGTTTTTTGTGCTGTTTTGAGCATTGTTGCCGGAGATAAGACAGACATTATCGGTGACGGCGTGAAGTGGTTCAACTCTAAGCCGATGACGGCGAAAGATTTCAAAGGCAAAGTCGTATTCGTAGAAGTATTCAAGACTTGGCAGGTATCTACTGATAATACTGCAACATTCCTGAATCTCATCAACGACACTTTTAAATCGCCCAACTTCATCGTAATGGGATTGTCATCAGAGCAGCCTGCAGATGTAAAGAAGTATATAGACGAATATAAGATTACTTATCCTGTAGCATGCGGTAAGAACAGCCTGACTTCGTATAAAGTCGATATTCCGGCTTTGTTCCTCATCGTTGACGGTGAGATACATTCTTTCGAGCCTACTAAGAAGTATCGGTTTAACTATCTGTGGACTAATCTCGATAACTACGAGATGCAGATGGGGGGCGGCTCTGATGCTTGGAAGACTGAGCGTCGTCAGAAGTATTATGAGATGTTCAAGAAGACTTATAAGATGTCTATCGACCTGAGAGAGTTGAAGACTATCGATGATCTGCCGAAGGATATTTCTACTAAGTATTTCGAGAAATCTCTGCTGGAGAACCTTGAGCCGGATGAGCAGGCTAATCTGCTGAAAGTATTCTACAAGCAGAAAGAGTTCAATCGCTATCTGCTTAATGAGAAAGCATCCGATGCTGACAAACAAGTCGCTGTAGATCTGCTGCTTAAACTGAAGTATAAGCCGATCAAGATTAATGAGACATTCTATAAGATGACTAACGACGGTATGGAGCGATTAGTTGATAAAAAATACAACAACCCGCTTGGTGTGCCTGATGTCAAGATGAAGAAATTCGCCAACATAGTTAAGAAAGGTCAGACCAATATCAATGATATTGTAAATATCGATATTGATAACCTGTAAGACAGAATTGTGAAGCAATTAAACTGTCACCTCGACCGAAGCGGATAGGTCTGCTTATAATTTCTCCGTTTCGTTCGCTATGCTAACTACAGTCGAGATGACAATAAGGCGGAGTGTGTGGAAGATTTAATTAAAGATTTATTGGTGCGGTTGGGCGAAGATCCTGAACGGGAAGGGCTGATCAAGACACCGCACCGCGTTTCTGAGGCGTATAAGTTCCTTACGCAGGGCTACACTGAGAACCTTGACGAAGTGATTAACGGTGCGTTGTTCCAAAGCGAGAATAACGAGATGGTTATTGTGCGTGATATAGAGTTCTATTCACTGTGTGAGCATCATCTGCTGCCGTTCTACGGCAAGTGTCATATCGCATATATCCCGGATAAAACTATTCTCGGATTGTCGAAGCTCGCACGGATTACCGATCATTTCGCACGACGGCTGCAGGTGCAGGAGCGTCTTACGACGCAGATCGCCGAATGTATCGACGAAGTGCTTCATCCGCTCGGAGTCGGAGTAGTGATGGAAGCCGCACATCTCTGCATGATGATGCGTGGTGTGCAGAAACAAGACAGTTTCACAGTGACCAGTGCTCTGCGGGGCAGATTCAAAGCCGACAGCCGAACCAGAAATGAGTTTTTGAATTTGATTGGGAGAAAATTTTAGAGATAAAAAAATCTGCACAATTGTGCAGATTTTTTTATCCTCTTTATATCCCCATTTACTGTGGAAATACACTCTTATCAGTCAGCAGCTTCGCAGCAGTTTCTTTAATCTCCGCATTGGAGTCCGCCGCAAGAGTCTCAACAATGTCTTTGCCGGATTTACACTTGTAAAACTCTATGAAAGTCAGAGCAAGTTTCTTCATATCGGTGTTTTCATAGCGGCGGAATCTGTCCAATATAGGTTTAATGAAGTAACCGTGATTTCGCTCATCGATGCTCCACTGAATGACATATTGTGCGGCAGAAACATTGGACTTGTTGACAACGAACTGCATCGTGTTGCGCACGCCGACCGGATCTGTGTCATACGAGGTCTTGACGATCGCTTTGATCGCCGCTTCGTTTACGGCATCGCCATAACTGTTAGCCAAATAGATCTTGAGGAAGTCATAGCTGTCTTCCATAGTGCCGTATTCTGATAATGCGGCTATCGAGGAGAGCAACAGGTTTTGATTCTGACCGGCACGCTCTTTCATGAATCTCTGCACTTCATCGATGCACTTGCTGCCGCTTAGCAGCACATATTTGTTCAGTGCATTGAGCATTACAGATTCGCCGACTTTGCCGAACATTACAGCATCAAGCTGCTCGGCGAGTTCAGGACTGTCATTCTCATTGATAGCGGCGATTGAACCGTTTAGCAGAGTGCCGTGCTTCTCTGCGAGGAGATTTTGCAGTGCATTCTTACGCTTCATCGCATCATAAGAGTCTAACTCTCGGATAATGGCGAGTTTCTCATCGAATGACTTGGAACTGTAAGGCTCTTCAATATTCAGTTTGGCATAAATGTCTTTCATCAGTGCCGGATTCTTGGCACTAATCAGCGATGAGAGAGCATTGCGAAAATCAGTGTCATTCTTAGCATACTGCGAACCGAATGCATCAGTCAGCGATGATGTTATATCTGTATAAAATGTCGAACTCTGATCGCCGACAAGCCATTTCGGAAGCGTCGTTATAAGCGTCAGTGTTGCTTTTGCAAGAGTCGTATCTGTTCGCGTGCCATTCTGCTCGGTAACTACGGCAGATTCGTTGGAGAGCAGGTTGCTCAGCTGCGATGGAACATTCTTCTGGTGCAGCCGCATCAATCCGCACAGTCCGTAGAACTTGTATATCGGATTTGGCAGATTCAGAGCATCTGTGAATGCCGTTACATCTTTATTATTGATGAAATCTTTGAATGCCAGCATTTTCTCAGGCGGGAAGTCATCCTCAGAGAAGTATATAGTCTTTATCTCACGCAAAACCGCATAGCTGCTGTTAGTCTTAGGCCGTGAAATGAATATGTTCAGAACTGCTGCTGCACACACCAAAACAAATACGACCACGCAAATGATATTTTTAGTCACTCTTGTATTCATGACATCGAATCCTGTTGAATGTATTTTGCCATACTTATGGCATTCATTATAATTATACCAAATCAATTTTTATCTGTCCATAAAATCTTGCAAATTTTATTATAGTTTTTTTATAAAAATGTTTTTATAATTGTAAATTATGTGTTATAATCATAGTGAGGTCTTAGATAAGAGGCTTTGATAGGATAATAACATGCAAAAAAAAATAATATTTTATATAATAACATTCTTTATTCTTTCTACATTCTCTCTCCACGCTATGGACGAGAGTGTCTCGCTGCTCGAAGTGGCTGTCAATGACTACAATAAGGCTCAGTATGCCTTCGCTATCAATAATCTGACGAAATATCTGCAGATCGCCGAGTCGGATGACAATAAGCCAACTGCTTACTATTATCTGAGTTTGTCTTATTATTTTACCAATGACTACAAGATGTCTATGAAGTATTTCAGTGAACTGATAAGCCGCTATCGAAGTTCGTCTTATTCGTCGCTGTCGCATTTTTGGATAGGTCTGATCCATCAGAATATGTCAGAATGGGAAGAAGCCGATGAGTCATTCTATAAATATGTTGCGTTGTATCCGCATTCTGATATTGCGGATAAAGCGTATCTGGCGGCTGCTAACTGTCGGCTTGCGATGGGGCATTATGCTGATGCGGAGGAGACTCTGCGGACTCTTATCAGGAAATATCCCAAGTCCGACAAATACGAGGAAGCCTCCGTGCTGTTTGCATACATTCTGATGTGCAACGGCAAGAATGACGAGGCTGTCTCATTCCTGGAACGCTGGGTAAACAGAATAGGCGATACCGGAGAGAAATATGAATATCGCGACAGATTTTGGCTGTATTTGGCTGAACTCTATATGGATAAGGATCTGCTTATCGAAGCGAAAGCATTATTGAAGAAGATCGATATATATAGTAATGAGAGCAGCTCTCACGATGTGTCGCTGCTGCGGCTGGCTCAGATAGAGAGTAGTCTGGGGAACGAGAAGGCAGCCCGACAGTATGTGGAGCGTCTGTCCGAAGAATATCCCGACTCTAAGTATAATCTCGACTCGACTCTGCTGCTTGGGATGATCGCCGCTGATAAAGGTGAATATGAAGATGCCGTTACATTCTTTACGCAGGTGTCAGATGCGTCGAGTCGCCGTCTTGCCGAGCTTGCGAAGAAAGGCGTTGCCGCTAACGATGAGCAGTCTCTGCGAATACTGAAACTCCATGATGAAGCGGACTATTACAGTGCCGACACTTATGAAAAACTTGAAGACTGGGAGTCTGCCAATAATATGTTCCGTCAGCTGGCTGACGGAGATGGTCATCTGGCTAAGTTAAGCATTCTGCGGGTGATACAATTGTGCGACAGAGTCGAAGATCTCGAAGTTACAGACTATGATCTGTACACATACATATCGCAGAATGAAGCGAAACTTAAGAGTGACACCTCTCTTTTTGATAAAGTTTCATTATATAAGGGGCGTTTGGAGTACAATCTCGGCAGGTATGCTGACTGCATTAGGACTGTGGACGGCATAGGAGATACATATCTTGCAACGATCGCATCGATCAAGACTAATGCTCTGCTCAAACTTCACAAAGATGAGGAAGCGAGGAACTATCTGGAGTCAGCATTTGACAGGATGCCGATTAAGGATAAAGCCGAGACCGCATTCGATATAATGAATCTCTACTTCGGAGCAGGACTTTACCAGCAGGCACTGAAATATTATCCTATCATCACTGCATACAGCCGCAATTTGCCGCTCGAAGCGAAGAGCAATCTCTACATCAAGACCGGCTATCTCCGCGGATTGATATTCTTACAGCAGAAGAATAATAAGAAATCTTTCGACATTCTAAGCAGTATAGTAACGCAGGCGGCAGCGATGACTCTTAGCGATGAAGCTAAGAAACTCGTCAATCAGACATATTACTATCTCGGCTGGCTCTGCTATCGTCAGAATGAATTTGCTTCGGCTGCCAACAACTTCCAGATGGCAACGACTCTTGTAGATGATGAAACATTGCGGCGTGACTCATTCTTTATGGAAGCGTGGAGTTACTTCTCTGATAAGAATTACTCTGTCGCAGTGAGGAAATTTGAGCTGATATATCAGAGATATACTAATGATAATCTCGGCATGTCGGCATTGTTTCGCTGCGGCAAGTGCTATGAAAATCTCGGAAGCAAGGTTAAGGCTGCCGAAGTGTATAACCGCATTGTAACGGATTATCCTGACTCGTATTTCGTTGCCAATGCTCTGCTGGAGCTTGTCAAGACAGATCTGGAGAAGCGAGACTTTATCGCTGCGAATAAAAAGACTGACCGACTGCAGAACTTATCGCCTGTGTTCTACTATCAGGCTCTTCTCCTGCAAGCCCAAGGCTACCTGTCGCTGGAGCGGTATTCTGAGGCATATTCTATATATAACTATTGTCTGCAGAGTGACTTCTTCCGCAAGGGCAGCGATGATGCTGCGAAGGATAATATCAAATATTGGACGGCATATTGTGCTGAGAAGACTAACGATGACATCAGTGCTGCGGAACTGCTCTCCGACATTGGAGAGGAGTCGGCTTTGTATATGGAGTCGGCTCAGCTGATGCTCGTTATATATGGTAAGAATAATCAGACCGCCAAGGAAAAAACTCTGCTTACGGAGATAATGCCGAAGGTGACGGATAAGATCCTGATGGAGACTTATGCCAAGCGTCTTAGTGAGATTGCTCTGATAGAGCAAGGCTTCTCTAAAGAAGAGGCGAAACTTGCTCTGAAAGCACAGTCCGGTGAGATCGGTGACAAATATCAGCTCGCTCTGTTCTATGTGCAGAGTCCTGATGCTGAGAATGTCGATAAAGGCATAACTCTGATGAAAGAGATCGCTGCTCATGATAAAGGCATTGTCGGAGCAAAGGCTAATCTCAAAGTCGCCGATAAGTCTCTTGATGAGAATGTTTTCGACGAAGCGTCGAAACTCTATCTGAAATCCGCCAATGAGAAGAATTATGACTCTGACAACGAAGTTAAGGCGGAGTCGCTGTATAAATGTGCATATTGCTATTATCGGCTCGGCAAAACTTCGCTGTTCGACTTCACTCTGAATAAACTCAAAGCCGACTTCGCCGAGTCCGACTGGACAGCCAAAGCAATAGATTTAGAGAAGAGAGTTAGAAGGTAAAAAAAATTGTCAGTCCTTCGGACTGACAATTTTTTTTGCAAATTTTTTAAGAATTTTAGCAAATTTTTCGACCAGTTTTTCTTTTCGTGCGTTATATATAAGGTGTGTTCGCAGGAGGTGAAGAACATGAATGAATTGAAAAAGTTTTGGTTTGAGTTTAGAAGTCTTGTCGGTTTCCCTGTTTATCTGTCTCTGCTGATGATCGCAATCGTTATCATTGCTAAATGCGGTTCAATCGTATCATTGGTAACAGTTACTGCAGGATTGATAATATTGTTAT
>JAFYAI010000069.1 GCA_017540815.1 Spirochaetales bacterium | reverse complement strand
CTCTCAAAAGGTATGTCACCCATAAAATAGAGACCGGCCATAATCATACGAGCAACCCAGAAAAATATAATATCCGGTGCCGTTACAAGCGTCGAAGTCGGATAGAATTTTGCCAAGTCTGATTTAGTCTTGTCATCTTCGCTCGGCCAGCCAAGTGTCGAGAATGGCCACAGCCATGATGAGAACCATGTATCAAGCACATCACTGTCCTGATAGAAATCATGGCCGCCGCATTCACATTCTGTCGGCATCTCTGATGCTGCAACCATCTTGCCGCAGTCCTTACAATAGTAAACAGGTATGCGGTGTCCCCACCATAACTGACGGGAGATACACCAGTCACGAATGTTATTCAGCCAGTTATAATACACTTTGATCCAGCGTTTTGGCAGGAAGTCAATCTTGCCGGTCTTAACTGCCTCGATCGCAGGCTTAGCCAATTCTTTCATTCTGACGAACCACTGATCGGAGTATCGCGGCTCGACTGTAGTCTTACATCGATAACACTCACCTACGGCATGTTTATGAGCCTCAGTCTTGACGAGATAGCCCTGTTTCTCAAGATCCTCTATCAAAACTTTGCGGCATTCATATCTATCCATGCCCTGATATTTCTCAGGAACATTCTCATTCATGTGAGCGTCTTCAGTCAAAACATTAATAAACTGCAGATCATGTCTCTGCCCCATTGCAAAGTCGTTCGGATCGTGCGCAGGCGTAACTTTAACAGCACCTGTTCCGAACTTTGGATCTACATACGAGTCGAAAATTGTGCGGATTTCTTTATTCATAATCGGCAGGATGAGTTTCTTGCCTTTAAGATATGAGTATCGCTCATCTTTATCATTAAATGCGACAGCTGTATCACCAAACATTGTCTCAGGACGGGTTGTCGCTACTACAATATAATCTTTATTAGGATCTCCGCCTGCTATCGGATATTTGATATGCCAAAGTTTGCCCGGCTGCTCCTTGTGATCTACCTCATCATCGGCAAGTGCCGTGCAGCATCGCGGACACCAGTTTACGATGTATTTCGACTTATATATCATATTGTCGTTAAACAGCTTGATGAAGACTTTCTTGACAGACTCGCAGCGTTTTTCATCAAATGTAAATGCGTTGTAATGCCAATCACAGCTGCATCCGATCTTACGAAGCTGCTCAATAATAGACTTCTGATGACGAAGTGCAGTCACCCAAACACGCTCGACGAACTTCTCACGCGTGAAGTCAGTTCGTTTCTTGCCCTCTTTAGCCAGCTCACGCTCTACGACATTCTGAGTGGCGATACCTGCGTGATCCGTTCCCGGAATCCACAAAGTCTCATACCCCTGCATTCGCTTATATCTGGTCAGAATATCCTGAATAGTATTATTCAGACCATGCCCCATGTGCAGCACAGCCGTTACATTCGGAGGCGGTATCACGACTGAGAAAGTCTCATTTTTCTTGCCTTTCTTCGGTGCGAACAAATCGTTATTCAGCCAATATTCGTACCATTTATCTTCAAATTCCTTAGGATTATAAGTCTTGCTTAATTCTTGTTTTTCACCGGCCATGATACGCCCCTTACATTTATTGATTTGAACTATATTATAATATGATTTTTTGAATTTGTCAAGAAATCTAAGAATGGAAAAGTGAAAAAAATCGAACAGTTTTGCAATGCAAAACTGTTCGATTTTTCTTATTCTTTTCCATATATCTCTTTGTGATCTCCTATGTTAATCAATATAATCTGATTGTTTACAACAACAAAATCAATAGCAATTCTATATTGCATGTTTATTGAGACAGAATATAAATCTGAAAATTTGTGCAGGCGCAATGAAGGATGATATGGATTTTGTTCTAACAACGATATGGTCTTTGCATATTGTTTTCTTAATTCCGGATGATGTTTTAAGAATTTAACAGATTTTTCTTGATATGTATAAGGAACAATTAATTTATACATTCCATTACTCTCTTAATATGAGCTTCTGCTCCATCTGAGTAATATCGTCCGGCGGCTATATCTTCCTGTGCTTCTTTCCACGCTTTCTCAAGCTCAGCACTCATTTGACAATCTGATTCTTTTATTTTACGAATAAAATATTTCTTTTTGCCTCGAACAGTAATAATAGCCTCATCATTATCTGTAATTAATGAGTCTAAATATGATATGCCTTTAGTTCTCAAATCAGCAGCTGTAATTGTCATATTCATTTTGTCACCTCTTATTATAATTATACTTCTATATTTACTTTTTGTCAATCTATAAATTTTTAATCTTATAATTCAATCTTTAAAACGCACAAAAAAGCAGTCCTAATGGACTGCTTTTTTGTGCGTTTTAACTTATTATTCTTTAGTTGTAAACTCAACAGAGAAAGTCTGATCTTCCTCAGAAGTTCCAAGACGAACAACGAATTCTGCTGTGTACTTTGTATTAGCAGCAAGAGGCTTCTTCGGCACAATAGTGATACCGTTCAGGTTCTTGTTGTTAATATCTTTATCCGGTGAGATAACGAAACAATCGATTGCATCACCGCTGGCATCAGTCAATGTAGAAGAAACTTCTGCTGTCAGCTCAGGGATAAACAGGATCGATACAGGAGTTCCGAAAGGTCGGACAGCATCTTCAGGGAACGGATTAGGATTAACAACGCCATTCCACTCATAAGATACATTCTCCATACCTGCTGTAGGATAAGTGATAGCCTCAGGCTTATCCTCGGTAGCATTAAACTCTGCTTCCTGCTCGTTATTCATATAACCGAAGTCAAACACATGGATAGTCTTGTCACCTGCACGATAGCTGCCGTAGCCGACACTCGTCATAAGAGGCGACATCAGTCTGAGTCGGTGATAAACAGAATCAAACAGAATATTTACTACATCCGGTGTCATCTCGGACTGGCAGAACATCTCACGAGCCTTACCCTCGAAAGATACATTCTTCAGTCTGTCTGTAAATGTCTTACCGATAAAGCCTTCTTTCGACTCATCTTCATTCTTAGAGAATGAATCATTGAGCACCATATACTTAGCATGACCGAATGCAGTCTGTGTCAACCGTGTATCTACTGTCAGATCAGCCAATCCCAATGCCTGTCTAAGCTCATTCAGCTCTGCCAAAACCTGCTGTCCGAATAAATCTTTAACTGACTCATCAGTTGAGGCTTTCAGCTCAGCATCGTCAGATGTGATCTTCGTGCCTCCGACAACGATAATATCCAGCACACCGTTCTTAACAGCAACATAGTTGCTTATATACGGATATAGTGATAAGAATCCGTCAGCATTAGCAGTAACTTTCGTTCTCTCACCAATCTGGAATGTCTGAGTTCCAACGCCATAACTTGTTCCGATGATACCGCACAGTTTTCCCCAAGCAGCATCCTTCGCAGCGAAGTCGTGACCTTCTGCAGATACTTCAGGATATATACCATCCCACATTGTCCACTCGCCAAATGCGTATATCTCAGCCTCATCACCTGCTTTCAGAAGGATCTCAGTATTCAGGACACCGCCTTTCGGATCGAATGACATTCTGTTGCCGTTAGCAGCCAAATTAGCCTTGAACTCATCAACGCTGATACCACCGCTAATCGTTACATCCAACTCACCGCTCTGATTCTCAATGACATACTTGCCCTTGTTCGGATAGAGATACAGCACACCTGCGATCTCACTTGTAAACTCGGCACTCGTGCCAAGCAGAAATTCATGATTGCCGATACGACCAACCAAAGCCCCCCATGCACCAAGATCATTTACAATGAAGTCTTTATGACCATTGGCATCGACAGGCTTATACTGATCCCACAATGTCCACTGCCCTGCAGCCTCAACCTTAATCGTGTCACCTGCATTCACATAAACACCACTGGACTGTTTCTTGTTGATAGGCTCAACCTTGACCGTAACATCTGCGAATGCAACCATAGCAATAAGCATTGCCAGACATCCAATTACAACTTTCCTGTTAAATAACATATAATATAACCTCCATATTATTTGCCATGCTGAACTTGATCCAGCATCTCCTTACTGTTTTTAGAATTTTCCTATTGTATATTCTCCGCTGCCATTCTTAATCATCTCAAAATCAGACAGCACCATCATCTTGACAAGATCAGCGAACTTCGTAGAAGGAGTCCAGCCTAACTCACGCTTAGCTTTGCTCGGATCACCAAGCAGCAGATCAACCTCAGTCGGTCGGAAGTATCTCGGATCTACCTCAACAAGCACCTTGCCTGTCTTCTTGTCGTAACCTTTCTCGTCAACGCCCTCGCCTTTCCACTCGATCTCGATGTCAAGATGCTTAAATGCCAACTCGACAAACTCACGAACACTGTGAGTCTCACCTGTTGCAAGAACAAAGTCATCCGGCTGCTTATATTGGAGTATCCTCCACATACCTTCTACATAATCTTTAGCATAGCCCCAATCACGCTTACTGTTAAGATTACCGAGATACATCTTCTCCTGCTTGCCAAGCTTGATCGCAGCGGCAGCCAGTGTTATCTTACGAGTAACGAATGTCTCACCTCGACGCGGTGACTCGTGATTGAACAAAATACCGTTGCTTCCGAAAATGCCGTAAGCCTCACGATAATTCTTCGTAATCCAATACGCATACATCTTAGCAACTCCATACGGAGATCGCGGATAGAACGGCGTAGTCTCCTTCTGAGGAGTCTCTACAACCTTACCGAATAATTCACTCGTCGAAGCCTGATATATCTTAGTCTTCTTCTCAAGTCCGAGCAATCTGATCGCTTCCAGCAGACGAAGCGTTCCCGTGCCGTCCGCATTGGCAACATACTCAGGAGTATCGAAAGACACCTTGACATGGCTCATCGCTGCAAGGTTATATATCTCATCCGGCTGAATCTTCTGAACAAGCCGAACAAGGTTAAGCGAATCGGTCATATCGCCATATTCCAAGAAAAATTTCGTTTCTTTATTGTGCGGATCAAGATACAAGTGATCTACACGCTTTGTATTGATGAGGCTAGATCGGCGAATAATGCCGTAAACCTCGTATCCTTTCTCTAACAGCAGCTCTGCAAGATAAGAGCCGTCCTGACCGGTAATACCGGTAATTATCGCTTTCTTCATTTTTCTTCCTTAATATTAGATAGTTTTTGTTTTTTCATCATCTTTTTCTGATGTTTTATCGTGCGGTAGAATGTAACTCCGCCGTTAAAATATCTTCCAAACAGCCGCTTCGGACTTTGTGTAATCCTAAACAGCCATTCTAATTTCATATTCTGCATCCAAAGCGGAGCACGCTTCACATTCCCGGAATGGAAGTCAAATGCCGCCCCAACACCAAGTGTAATCGGCACACGCAACCGCTCGATATTATTCACGATCCACCGCTCCTGCTTGGGACATCCGAACGATACCCACAGAATGTCACATTCCGAGCGATTGACCATCTCTATCATTTTATCATTCTCTTCCGATGTAAACTCCGCACAAAAAGGCGGTGTATAGATCCCTGCGACTTTAATATCACCGAACTCACTTCTGAAACGGTCTGCCATCTTCTGTGCAACACCATCCGCTGCCCCAAGGAAAAAATGGCTGTAATCCCGACGCTCCGTGACCACTTTCCACATCAGATCCGGTCCGGCGACACGGCATTTCAGCGGAGTACCAAGCATTTTCGATGCAACGACTATCGAGTATCCGTCTGGAAATGTCAAAGCCGAGCGGTTAAGCACATCATCAGACATATCCGGGAAGAGTTTCTTCTTATTGATAATATCCTGATTAGCCACCAATCCAAAAGCCGAATGCTGCGTCCTGCCACTGCGGTATGCACGAATAATATCATCGATACGCACGACAGTTTCGTCCATATCCACATTATCAAAAAGCAGTCCGCCAATATTAATGCGGCCATCAGTGTTGTCACAAATAGAATCACTCATGGCATTTATTATATGTAATTTTCGCAAAAATATCAAGTAAAATTTCAGAAATAAAAAATACTTGATAAAATTCTGAAAATATATTATATTTTAGGAAAATTTAATTGCTCATGCGGCTTGAATTCTACTGCTGCAAAGCAAAAACACAGGCGGTTTAGATATGGCAGCAGCTAAAAAAGAAGAAATAACATTTGAAACTGCGATTAATCGGCTTGAAGAACTCACAAGTCAGCTCGAAACAGGCAGTCTGACACTCGATGAGTCCGTTAAAGTCTTTGAAGAAGGGATTCGTCTAAGCAAATTCTGCGAAAATAAACTTCGCAATATCGAGCAGCGCATCACTGTCATCGAAAATTCGGATTATACAGAACCGGAACCGGAAGAAATGCCGTCACCAGCCAGCGAGACCGAGAAAAAAGCAAAGAAAAGCAAAAAACTTGATGACGATGACGATGACGGGGCAACTTTATTCTAAATCATGACAGAATTTAATCAAGCATTAAATACCATTCCAACAGACGGCATCATACTCGTTGATAAGCCGACAACTTTCACTTCGTTCGATGTAACTCGCGTTATCTCGAAAACGATACACATCAAGAAAGTCGGTCACAGCGGCACATTGGATAAAGACGCATCAGGATTGATGATAGTAGCATTCGGCAAAGCAACTAAGCTGCTCTCATATATGATCGGATTGGATAAGCGGTATATCGGAGATGTAACATTTGGAAAAGCGACAGCCACCGATGATGCCGTCGGAGAAACCATATCAGAATACTCCGGCATCATCGACGACACGAAGTGTCGTGAGTCTCTCCTCGCCCTACAAGGCAGGATCAGCCAGATACCGCCTAAGTATTCTGCGATACATATCGGTGGACAGCGGGCTTATCAGCTCGCAAATGATAATGCAGACTTCGACATTAAGCCTCGTGAAGTGACAATATATGGACTCGATATTATATCTGTCAATGACAAGACTTACACTATCGATGTCCGCTGCTCGTCAGGAACTTATATCCGGTCAATAGCTCGTGATGCAGGAACGAGCAGCGGCTATTATGCTCATATCAGCAGACTTCGCAGAATGTCGGTTGGTCAATTCTCGATTGAGAAGGCATACACACTTGATCAAATCAAATCAGGAGAATTCTCTGTACTGTCTCCGCTAGCAGCTGTCAGCAATATCAGCATCCCGGTTATAGAGATCCGGCCGGAATACACATCTAATTTCCGCAGCGGCAAAAAACTGTCTGCAGAGATATTCACTGCACCTATTACAGCTGAAAAAGCATTCGTCAGAGACGGTCAGACTCTGATTGGCATGATCAAAAATGAAAATGGAAAAATCAAATACGAATTTGTTTATTAGTTATCGGATGATCATTTTCTGAATGAAAAAATATCTTTAAGCACAGACTTGCCAAGTGATCGCAGATAAGTTGCTTGTCGAACTCTCTCTGTTTTAGTGCTATACTTGCCGCTAAGATCGCCGCTTGTCACACTGACTCCGCGATGAATCGAAAAAAGATTATAACGCAAGTCATCCAATGTAATCACAAGTTTAGAATAATCAAGACTTGTCGAATAATTAACCTTAATAAGCAGAACCGAGTCAGCACCGGTAGCTATCCCCTGTTTAATATACTGAATCGGACTGAGAGTCCGCCCATCCTGCTCATAAGTAAAAGGCACAGTCGGTGTAGTATCGAAGAAAATACCGTCAAAATCCCAAAGAGACTCATAAATCCCATCAGTGAAAGGCTGATTAAGTCCTGGCTCACGCATGATTTTCTTGTGATTCTCGGTTTCTTCAATTATAACAAGCGTTGTATAAATATCATTATCTGCCGCAAACGCACTTACCGCAGACACGGCAAGACACATTATCCCAAGCAGCACACGAAAAAATCTCGTCATGTCTCCTCCCAAAAAACACAACTTAATGACAAATAGTATTTTTGATCTGCTCAATCAATTTCTCATAATCAATCGGTTTCTGATAAACTCCGACGACATTCTTATAACCGTCAAGTCCTCCGAACTCAGAATCATTAATAAAACCGGACACAACCATAATCGGTGTATTGGGGAATGTCTTGCTCACATTATTGATCACATCTATACCTGTCAACCCTTCCATTCGCAGGTCTGTAATCACAAGATCAACATTCAGAAAATTCTGCAGTTCCAAACCATTCATACCATTCTCAGCAACATTAACTTGGAACTTGTTAAGAGTGAGAAACTTTCTCAAAGGCTTTACAAAAACTTCATCATCATCAATAATTAATATCTTCTTAAAAGAAGCAGTCATAAATCTACCCTAATAAAAAAACTATAAATTATTATCACATAAATAGCTAAAAAAAGCAATAAGAAAATAAAAATTTGGTAATTTTATTTAAAAATTACCAAATTTTTATACAAATTTTTGATAAATTAATATTTCTTTTCGACAGTTGAAAAGTCGTAAATCGACTGAATTTTACTGTTGAGCAGTGATTTGAATTTATCAAAATTATCAAATTTTTGATTAAACTCACCTGCAGTCAAACGAAGCTGAGAATCATAAACATAGAAATGATATTTGCGAACATCATCATCATAAGAAACTATATTCTGATCTCCTGTGTCCTCACCAACTTTATCTTCAACGATAATCTTGCTTGCAAGGATCTTATTTGCTCGTGCAAATTTAACATAAATATATGCTTTTGCATAATTTTTTAGCAATTCTGTCAGATCCGCTGTATTGCCGGTTGTCTGAGCAATAGAATTCGTTAAGAAAATATGAAGAGCGTGACTGTCAAGATTGAGGAAATTTTGCGTAAGGCTCCTTGCGATATTGTCATTGGCTTTCACCATACATTCATTGGCCTTAACAATACAGTTAAAATCACCTGTTGCCTGTGCCTTGCGCATATAATAAGAATACTCAGCCAAGTAGAGATTAGCATACTTGCCCCACACATCCTGATACCCCGGAATAATGCCATTAATCCGGTCAAGATCATACTGTATTGCACCATAAAGCGTATTCTCCATCAGATCATAATACGCTTTATCATTCTTAAATTGACGGGCATACTGTGTTGCGATTTTATTCTCAATAATATATTTCTGAGTCCATGCGTAAGGATTGCCCGGCATAACACGATTGGCCTTTGCAAAATAGAACTCCATTTTTTCGTAATCAGGACTGTGCATACCTTTAACCATATTAACTTCGCACTGATGAGTCCAGTGCATAAGCCAAAAGCCCATTCCGATACCGATAAACATCACTGCAAGCAGGATGATCCTGCCGTTCTTAGACAAACTTCCGTCTCCCCACAATAAAATCTTTGCCAGCAAGCTATTGTCAGACGAAACGCCATCTCCTGATCCGGCAGAATTTACCAACTGCGATCCGGATACGGATATGAGGAAGATCCCCATCCCCAACAAACTGTAATACGCAATCATTGTAACAGTCATTCGCAGAGACAGACTGAATATCTGATGTACGAGCATAGCAACAATCCCCGTCAACACGCCGAGACACACAAGACGATACTGTTTGTTATATTTATCAGAAACTACACGGAGAAGCATTGCCGTAATAACAAACATAAACAGGCATACGAAGAAAACCTCTCCGAAAATTCCTCCCTCTCCCAACACCTCCACATATTCGCCGTGTGCGTGCTTGAATGAATTGCTCGAGGAATACATATAGAACATATTATTGATATACTTAAAACTCGATGGATACAATGTGCCAAGACCCGCACCAAATACAGGATGATGAACAAACAAATTAAATCCACCAGCCCAACCATTAAGACGATCGTGAATCTGATAAGACGGATTGGCAATCGTAGCAACGAGACGACCAAAATATTTCTTAACAAGCGGAGTCGGATATTTAAGAAGAATTATCGGCAATGCGATAAATACAATCGGAACTGCAATGGCGATAGCAATACGAGCCGCAATCGGCATTCTGCGGAATGTCATAATGATATATAAAGGGATCATAACAACAAAAATAGCAACATACCAGCCAAGCTGTGCAGCACGCGTTCCTGTCAATAACAGTGGTATAATACCCAATGCAGAAACAGCAATCATAACAGAAGTAATCGAAACTGCTGCAGACTTTTGGAATTGCTGCTTAAACTTATCATACAGAGCAAGTCCTGATATAAGTGCCAGCGGCCAAAGACCTATATAATATCCGGCAAAATAATTGACATTGCCGAATGAGAATTTCATATCATCTCGCTTAATCTTGCTGAATTGAAATCCAACAGCAGCAAGTTTAGAAAATGTCCATATAACAATAATCAAGACAAATGCCACAATCAAAATCAGTCCTATGTCAAAATCATCAAAGTCATCAGCAAACAAATAAAATGACATACCGAACAGAATCAGAGCAATATAATTGCCAAGATAATACTCCCGATCATAGCTGATCTCACCTGAAAAATATGTAACTATATACTGAATAAGAATAAACACAAAATACAATGCAAAATATAAAAGAAATTTTCGCTGCTTTTTATATTCCGTTTTAGAAGTCCACAAATAAACAGCATAAGTTATGAATAAAAGTGTATCAAACCAACACAGTAAATACGACTTGAAAACTTTCTGATGCAGTGTGCTCTGCCCCTCAATCAAGCCTTCTAAAATAAGCAGCAAAAAAGGAAGAAACGCAACCGAAACTCTAATAAATTTGCTGTTTCTGTTCAAAAGTGATGTATCAGACATAAATTCTCCTGTTTTTACAAGTGAGTCAAACATAGTCAGTTAATTTTATAGCTATATTTTATAACTATATAATATTATATTTAATAAAAAAAGTCAAGAATAAGGAAAATGATATTGTGATATGGAAGGAGCTTATAAAAGTTAGAAATTACTGTCAAACTACCATTTTTTCGAGGAAAATTTG
>JAFYAI010000068.1 GCA_017540815.1 Spirochaetales bacterium | reverse complement strand
GCGGGCTGCATCATGATTTGCTCAACACCCCTTATATATAACGCACGAAATGAAAAACCGGCTGAAAAAATATGCACTTCTTGTAAGAAATTTGTCATATTTTTTCAGCCGGTTTGTTGAGCAAATAACTTTGGCATTTTAACATATCGGGTGAAGTAAGAGGCAATTCATAATAAAAAATACTACTGTTTTCCTAATATTTTTCTTAAAAAAATAGAAGATTTTTACACCTTTTTTCTTGTAATTTATATTATTTTTTCTTATAATAACTCATCTTATCGGGAGGGCATACTCATAAAATGATTAACTGTTACGGTCAGCTTGGATTTTTATCAGATTTGTCTGTAATTCAAATTGTTCTTATTTTGCTCATCTCTATAGGAGTTCTGATTTTACTGATTTCTTTAGTCCGCAAACTGTTTGCTCCGCAAAAAATGGTTCAGATGCAAAATGCGGTGAAGAAAGGCAGCTATAAGCAGGCGATCAAGATCGGGCAGGAGCTTCTCCAGAAAGACAGGAAAGACCCGGAAGTCCATTATCTGATAGCGGAGTCGCTGTATGCTCAGAATAAATTCAAAGAAGCATTAACCGAATACATCAAAACAACAGAACGGGTTACCAATTCTCACATCATTAGTTTTGTGCATCTTCATGAGCGACTTGCCGAATTATATATAAAAGAAAATAATCTGGAAGAAGCCTCCAAAGAATACCTTGAGCTGCACCAAAAGAATCCTAACAACTTTGACTATTGTTTTGCACTGGCAGAATTATCCGAGAAACGCCGCAAATACGAGATGGCTGCAAAATATTATATGGCAGCGATAAAACTTAAGTCAACGAATGTTCCTGCATTGATAAGTCTTGGAGTTCTGCTTACAATGGGACGCAAATATCAGGATGCGGACAAACTCTTGTCCAAAGCAGTTCGTCTTGATCCTACCAACGGCAAAGCATTATATCATCTCGGATTATGCAAAAAGAACACGGATGATAAAGAAACTGCTTTAAGACTCTTCGCAGATGCAAGCCGAGATAAAGAGTTTAAAGCGAAAAGCCTTATCGAACGCGGACTGATTTATCTTGACAAAGAAAAATACGAAGATGCAGTTATAGAGATGCAGCGTGCAGTTAAAAATCTTGACAACACTTTCGCTAATCGCAGCACGATACTCAATCTCCACTACACTCTTGCAAACTGTTATGAGCAGATCCGCGATATAACGAATGCCATTAAAGAACTTGAAGAGATCAAGAAAATAAGTCCGACATACAAAGATGTCCAGGCTCGATTAGCCGGTTATGATGCTCTGCGAATGGGAGATGAGATGAAAGACTTCATGACTGCCGCAGACGACAAATACCTTAGTATATGCAAAGACATTGTATCGCATAAAATGAAGATGGCTATAGTCAGTGCAGAAGCTATAAACCGTGATGTTGTGCAGGTAATCGGAACAGACAATGACAGGAAATGGCTGAATGTTAAGCAGCGTCCGGAGATTATCAGATTCTACCGAATAAATACTCCTGTCACCGAGCGTGAACTGCACAATGTATTGGATTTTGCCAGACAGCGAGACGCATCTCAAACTGTCATCCTATCGGCAAGTTCTTTTTCTCAGACTGCACTAAACTTTGCAGAAGAGCGTCCCATCAAACTCATGGATAAGACAGCCTTGGCAGCACTGATTTGCAGCAAAAAGCCACAATAAAAATCGCCCGCCTACGGCGGGCGGCGAAACAGCTCTTATAATTACGGTGCTGTGTATTCAAATTCCACTGCAGTTGCTTTTTTGCAATATCTTGTTCCGTCTGTCACAACAAGCAGATACTCATACTTGATAGGATCTGGCACAGGCGTGATGCTTTCTTCCCAAATGTATTTGCCAGCTTCATCTTCTTTCACAACGACAGTTACCGGCTCATATTTCTTAGTGTTATACTCTGCTTTATAGAATTTATAATATGACTTGTCTACAAGCTCTTCATTTTCGTAAGCAAGCTTTGTGCAGCTTATCTTGACAACATCTTTATTAGCGTCCTTAAACGTAGGAGTAAACGACGGTGCTTCTTGTGTAACAAGTTCAGGCACAGTGACTTTCTTAATGACCTGCACATAATCTGCTTTGATATAATGCTTATTTTTGGCTGCAGCCTTAACCCATACAGTATATTCACCTGACTCTTTGATACCCACGCCATCTCCATCGAGATTGTTCAGTGTCAGATACGAGTTATTAACTACAGTATCATATTCTTTACCAAATGCTTTATCCCATATTTTTGTAATATCATAGCAGTTGCCTTTGACAGCTGTCATACTGTAGTCCAGATAAGCTTTTGCATTGAACCTGACAGCTATTCTGCCGAGATCAGCGGAAGTCTCACCATCGTCGATATTAGACTCTATTTCATCGCGTGTAAGTTTAAGTTTTTCCTCGGTTACTGTCATTTCTTTATCTACACCTTCTTTATAGCCGCCTTCATACGCAGCCAATTCAAGTGCTGATGTATTGAGCGGTGGCATGATGCCCACACAAGTTGCACTGCCGACAGCACTGTCTGCAACCTCTATTGCACGGGAACCGCCAAGAGTTCCTCGTGCCATAACAGTATATCTATAAGTTACACCATTCTGCACATCTGTATCTTCATAATACAGTTTACCGCCAGAGTTAGACTCTACATCAGACAGCTTTTTATCTGTCCAATATGTATTGCCGTTACCTTCATACCGATAAACTTCATAACCATAGTTATTCGGAACAGGATCCCATGTTACAAGGTTATATCCCGGATAAGCTATCGCTCTAACCGACGGTGTAGCTAAACTAATCACTGTATCATCAGCCCCGCTGAATTGGAGCTGAGCACCGGATGCAGTCGGATCTGTACATCCGAAAGAGATCACTGCCATAGCAGCGACCAACAATCCTAATAATTTCTTTGTCATTTTTGACTCCTTTAAAATTTATATCATAAGAAATTTATTTTATGAAAATTTACATTAAAAATACATATTTGTCAAGCAATCGGCTGCAAAAAGTTTGACTAAAAAAGCAATTTAATGTATGATAAAACAAAAATGTCAAGATTTTTCAGTGGAAGCAGCGATCTTCTTACAATGCAGGCAGAATATGATAACCGATGAACTGAATACACAACAGAGCAGAGCCGTTATGTCAGAGTCCAAGCGGCTGCTCATCATAGCAGGTGCAGGCACAGGCAAGACCAAAACTATCGTCTCCAAGATGATATATCTCACAGACGAACTCGGCATTAGCCCAAGCCGTATTTTGGCGATGACATTCACCAATAAGGCTGCGAAGGAGATGTCCGAGCGAATTACAGTCGGCAGCCGCACTCATGCCAATATAATGGTAAAAACATTCCACTCATTCTGTGTGTATATTCTGCGACGATACGGGAGTTACACCGACAGGGGCAGTGACTTCGTTATATATGATGATGACGACAGCAGCAAACTCATCACTCGCATCGCCAAGTCTCACAATGCGTCTATGCACATTAAGGATATATCCAAGTCGATAGAGTTCTACAAACAGAATTGTGAAAATGTCGCCGTCAGCCGTCCTTACGACTTCACAGGTATATACGATGATTATCAGAAAGCTCTCCGTCAGTCCAAGGCATTCGACTTCGGAGATCTGATATTCGAGACGATAAAACTGCTTCGTCAGAATGAGTCTGTCCGTGATAAGATCCGACAAACATACAGATACATCCTCATCGATGAATATCAGGACACTAACCAGAGTCAGTTTGAGCTACTGCAGCTGCTGACCGGTGAAGACACCCACCTGACGGTGGTCGGCGATGAAGATCAGTCGATATACCGCTTCCGCGGTGCGGATATAAGCAATATACTTCATTTCAGAGATGATTTTGATAATGTGGAGATCGTCCGGCTGGAGCAGAACTACCGTTCAACGCGGCAGATACTCAATGTTGCAGACAGTGTTATCCGCAACAATACTCAGCGTCTCGGCAAAACACTGACATCATCAGCCGATGGCAGCAAGCCTGTATTCGCAGAATACAGCAATGAGAAAGAAGAGTCATCAGCAATAGTCAATGCCATCAAGAGTAATAATCTGTCTCTAAGCGATACGGCCGTTCTATACAGGACTAATGCCCAATCTCGTCCGATAGAGTCGGCACTTACTGCGGCCGGTATTCCGTTTACTATATTCGGATCGACTCCGCTGTTCGACAAAGAAGAGATCAAAGACACTATCGCTATCGCTCGCTGGATCATTAATCCATTCGACAGGATCTCATTTGAGCGGTTCGTCAATAAGCCAGCCCGCGGGATAGGAGCGAAAGCACTGGCACAGTTCTATTCATTCGCTGAGAATGCAGGCGGTGATATGTCTGCTGCACTGCATCATTTATCGGAATGCGGCAATGCGAAACTGATCTCATTGTTTAAGCCTCTTACAGACATTTTGGCAGCGATACCCACAGACAAGGATAAATGTGACATAGCGGCTGTTCTTGACAACATACTGACTGAGCTCGGTCTGTGCGACTACTATCTGGACAGTGCCGATGGTCAGGATCGCATTGAGAATATCAAATCATTTCTGCAGTTTCTATCAGACAGCACAGGCTCGTGGACAGAGACTCTCGACACTATAGCCTTGGAACCGAGCACAAAACTCACCTCTGACAGTGGCACAGTAAAACTGATGACTGTCCACAATGCCAAAGGACTTGAGTTCGATAATGTATTCATCATAGGGCTGTCAGAGAATATCTTCCCCCACGCTAATGCTCTAAACGGCAGTGATCCGGCAGATGATATAGAAGAAGAAAGGCGGCTGTTCTATGTGGCGGTGACTCGTGCCAAGAAAAAGCTCGTCCTCAGTCACGCTGCGAGCAGATTCGCCTTTACGGAATATCGCCAGTATAAACGCTCTCGATTCATAGATGAGATCGACAGCGATCTGCTCGCAGTCTCATACTCAACTCGTGCCCGCCAGCCCAATCCGATGAATGAAAGTTTCATACAGGTCGGCAAAATGGTTCGTCATAAAGACTACGGCTCAGGCAAAGTCATCAGCATCGTTCCACGCAATGGCAAGCACCTTATCACGATTGATTTCTTTGATTACTCGTATATGGAGTTCATCTTGGAGTATACCAAACTTGAGTTGGTCGATTAAATAATGTGTCACTGATTATTGAGATTATCGGGTCAAGCCCGATAATGACATTATTATATCGATATTGACATTCATTATACCGAGGATGTCATTCTTATACCTACAATGACATTCTTATAGAAATAATTATCAATCGGTATAGAGCAAAAAAAATGCTCCCCCGGACGGACTCGAACCGCCGACCTAGTGGTTAACAGCCACCCGCTCTACCGACTGAGCTACAAGGGAATGCACAATTCATTTCTGAATTACGATAAGGATATTATCATTTTTTATTGCAAATGTCAAGTGTTTTTTTATAAATAATTTGCGATTTTTATAATTTTTATCAGCTGCAGAAAAAATTGTAAAAAAAACTTGCCTTTTCCGGTATATCTGTTATAATATGAATATCAAAATATATTTAGGAAATAATATGATCAAATCTGCTATTGAAAGTTTTAAAATCGGCAAATGTCCTGTCTGCGGCGGCAGCCACATTCTGAATATACGCGTTTATCGTGATATTTTGGAGAATGACATTAACAAAGATGTTCGTGTCCCAATAATGAAGAATGTGATGACAGATATAAAATGTCCGGCGACTGATTCTCTGTTTGATATGGATCTTATGATACAGGAAGATGTTTACTCTAAGATTGTTAAACTGACCAATCCATAAAAAACACAAATTTTTGCTTTATTTTACTTGATTTTCTCACTAAATTTTATTATACTTATGCAAACTTAAACATATAGAGGTAAAAAATGAGCGAAGAAAAAAAAGAGGTTTTAGCAGTTATGTCTAAAGTAAAGGCATACATCAAGAGCAAAGGTTTAATGACATCTGCTGCAGTTGGTGATATACTGACAGACAAGATTATTGCTCTTTGCGATGCTGCTATTGAAAACGCAAAGAAAGACGGCAGAAAGACTGTAATGGACAGAGATTTCTGATTTTATTTCGCAAAAGGATTACAAAAAAAAAGGCTCAATTATATTGAGTCTTTTTTTATCATCAAAAATAAAGAGAAACAAAGCACATAAGCCGGGTTTTGTCTTAAACAGTCATCTATCTGCCAAATCCGTTGCCGGATCCGTGACGCTGCCTACCCGAAAGATCGGTCTAAACCGTGAGCGAGTAACTCTCTTTCTTCTCGACATTGCTCCCAGTGGGGTTTACATAGCATAACCGTTGCCGATCATGCGGTGAGCTCTTACCTCGCCATTTCACCCTTACCTGCATAATTATGGAGATGTTTGCCGCAGGCGGTGTATTTCTGCTGCACTGTCCGTCTGTCTGCCATTACAGCAGACATCCCGAATGTTATTCGGCACTGCACTCTTTGGAGCCCGGACTTTCCTCCGAACAGCCCTTACAAGGACTATTCGACGACTGTCCACTTCGTTTCTCCGTCTTTTCTAAGATCCATAGCCATATTAGCCATCTTATCGGCATCTTTATTCTTCTCACGCAGGACATGCGTCATCGAGAATGACTTAAATGTCGGTATTATCTTCATAGCTTTTTCATAATATGTCTTCAGCACAGGATGCCCGACACGATATTTGCCGTTGATCTGGTTGCACATCAGTTCAGAGTCTGCAAATGCCGATACATTTTTAACTTTCATCTCAGACAATATCGTCAAGCCTCTGACAAGTCCGGCGTATTCCGCTTCGTTGTTAGTCACTTTACCGAGATAGCAGTAGTAACCGACTTTAGGACCATCCTCATACTCTATCACAATGCCGCATCCGGCATGTCCGGGATTACCACGCGATCCTCCGTCAGTATGCAGCACTGCCGACTCATAACTGCCGGCAGATAGTTCAATGACAGATTCTTCATAATCATTGTCTTTATTCTTACGATTAGTTTTAGGCTTGGTCTCAGCGGCGGATGTCTGACTATTATCATGAGACTTTACAACTGAGTTGTCTGTAACGAAGATGTGATTGACGAGGAATGTCTCCAAGTCTTGCTCATCTACAGACAACTCAGCCGCCGTCTGTTTCATAAGAGTCTTATTTTTGCAGACGGCGGTAAGTATCGCATTGACATTCAGCGAATGATCTGTAGTATCATCAGTATGATTAAACAGATCTTCCATATTTATTTATCGTTATCGAAGTAGTCGTCATCATCCTCACTGTCATCAAATGAGAAGATACCCTGTGAATTCTCACTCCAATAAAGGATACGAGAACAGTTCGGACAATACTGAACTTCTTTGCCTGCTCGTATCTTATTAACGAACTCAGGCGGCAAAACAAGATAACATCCATCGCAGTGACCTTCTGTCACAGTTACGATGCCCAAACCTTCTTTATTCTTGACGATACGCTCAAACTTATATTTGAAAGTCGGATCCATATCAGGGATGATCTTCTTCTCTTCTTCAGAGAGACGAACAACCTCTGCTTTGAGTTTCTCCAGCTCACCATCGAGACGATTCTGCTCTACGGAGATCTCTCGTTCCAGCTCACTGATACTCATCTGACTCTTCTCTATATCCTGATTTAACTCAGAGATAATCTTCTGATTTTTGAAGATTTCCTGTCTGTATTTGGCTTCTTTGTCAGAAACAACAGTTCTTTCCTTATCAGGCTCTCCGTCTTTCTTAATGACCTTTGCTTTGTCATCGCCTTTCTGCTGATCGTAGAGATTCATTATCTCTTTCTGACATTCAAAAACCTTCTGCTCAAGCTCTTTTACACGATCCATCTGATCGACACACTGCTTCTTGAGTTTCTTGACAGTTTCGATGCGGGCTTCAACAACTTTTGGTTTTTCTTCAATGTCTTTCTCGATTTTGAACTTCTCAGCCAAAATATTCTGATACTCTACCAACTGCTCATGACATTCATTCACATTCATATAGATTACCTCTCCCTATAAATTTATTCATTATCCAAATGATCTTTTAATTTTCGCAGCCTTACAGGATGCCTCATTTTACGAAGAGCCTTCGCCTCGATCTGTCGAATTCGCTCCCTCGTCACATTAAACTCACTGCCGACCTGCTCCAAAGTCAACTGACATCCGTCATCAAGACCGTATCTCATTCGCAGGACATCCTGCTCTTTCTTCGTCAGCGTCTTGATAACCTCATTGAGTTTATCCTGCAGATCGCTGAATATAGCAAGATTGGACGGATTCTCGAAGTTTTTGTCTTCAATGAACTCACCAAGCGAGTTATCCTCTTCCTCTCCGATCGGAGTCTCAAGGCTAACCGGCTCACGCGCAACGGTCTTTACAGACTTAACTTTGCTTACATCCCAGTCAAGTTCAGCAGCAACTTCCTCATCCGACGGCTCACGACCTAACTTCTGAGTAAGGACTCTCGTCTCACGCAGCACCTTATTGATCTGCTCAATCATGTGAACAGGCACACGGATTGTGCGGGCCTGATCTGATATAGATCTTGTTATAGCCTGTCTGATCCACCATGTCGCATACGTTGAGAACTTATAACCTTTGCGGTATTCAAACTTATCGACAGCTTTGATCAGTCCGATATTGCCTTCCTGCACAAGGTCAAAGAAATGCAGTCCCCGATTGGTATATTTCTTGGCAATGCTTACAACTAGTCTCAGATTAGCCTTGACAAGTTTGTCCTTAGCAGACTGAACCATAGCCAAACCTCTCGACACATCATTGCCGGCAGTTTTGATCTCTTCGATAGTATTGTCATACTTTTCTTCGAGCGATTTCAGATAAGACTCATTATTCTTGAACTTCTTGATCATGTCTTTGATCTTATCTACGGTCATACCGTACATCTGCTCGTATTGTTTCTTATCTTTATCCTTTTCGATAGTGTTCTTAAGAGCTTTAAGCTGCTTATACTCTGTATAGTGAAATTTCCTCAGGATCTTTTGATTCTGTGCTTCACATTCTTTGATCTTGATCACTATACTCTGGATCTCTTCTGCGATCTTGAGTTTATCCTGACTGTCGATCTCGATGCCAAACATAATATCGAAACACTCTTCGCGAGCCTGATTGATCTGTTCCTGTAATGCAGCTATTTCATCATCGTCTTTAGCACTGTGCTTTTTCTCAAGCAATGTCTTAAACAGCAAAGACTTCTTCATATACTGCTGCAGGATCTCTTTGTATTTGCTTTTGATTCTCTTCTTCTCAGATGTATAATCTCTTGAGTCAGATCTTATAGTTACGACAGCCTTCTCCATATCGACAGGCTCCGCACTGATCTTCTCCAAAATATTGAAGAACTCAACTATCGTTATACCCAGCTTACGGATCGACTCATTAATAAGAGCATCACCTTCTTCAATCTTGATCGCCAGCTGCACTTCCTCCTCAGCTTCGAGGAGCTCAACCTTGCCAATGTCACGCAGATAAAGTCTGATCGGATCATCAACAAGAGATGCATTGCCGCTTATAATTCGTTTCTTCTCATCTTCGACTTTCTTTTCTGCACTTTCCTGTCCGTGCGTATTGAGATTGGAAGTATCCTCCTCCTGTATCTCAATCTTATGATTCTGCAGCAGACTAAAAACCTCGTCTATTCGTTCTATACAATCAGCAGGCAGATTTGCATTAATCTCATCGATAGAGACTGATTTATTTTGCAGTCCGAGGTTCAGCAAATTCTGAATCTCCGGATAATCAGTAATTTGTTTTAGATTATTATTGTCTTCCATTACTTTTTTGCTCCACCTTTAAGTTTTTTTATCACTGCAAGTTTATCTAATTCACCCTGAATTACGATCTTTTCTTCCTGCAGTTCTTTAACCAACGCTTCATCTTTATAAATATCGCCGAATTTGATTTTTTCGGTGATCTCACGACTTTTATTTATGTAATAATATTTCTTTATTTCATAAATTCTGTCGTACACATTGTCAGTGATCATCTTCGTGTTCACCGCGACAAATGTGTCTGTCATGTCTGCATTTGCATTTTTTAGATTATCGTCTTTTGCCTCCTGAATAATTAACTCACTCACTCTAAATATCGTTTCATTAATGTAATTTTTCGCGATGCTGTTATCCGTCACATCTGTAAGCATTTTCTTAGCTGCGGACAGCTCATTGTCACATATCAGCTTGTATAACGCTCTGCCTATGTCAGTCATCAGATATGTCTCATCAAAAGAACACTCCCGCATTATCGTCTTATACTCAGCACAGTTCGTCAGATAAATGATAAACTCAATCTCGATCTTATCACGATCTGTCAGAGGTCTGTCTCTCCGAGGAATGTTGCTGACCGGCATATTGTTCACTGCATTGCTAAGCCCCGGCGGCTGTTCATTATACGATGAGCGAGTATCTTCATTAGTATAATTATTATAAGCCCCATAATCAGATTGTGTATGTGATTTGGCATATTTCTCAAACTCACTCTTCACCGTCGTCTCATTAATGCTAAGCAGCATCGCTATCCTATCAACCAGCTGATCCCGTATAATCTGATTATCCCATTTTACGACGAATGAAAACAGATTATCCAGCACAGTCATCAGTTCATTCATATTATGCACATCTGCACTCTGTGTATAGAAAAACACCAAAAAGTCAATAGCATCTGTCCGCTGCTTCTCGAACTCTCTGAAATCATCCAGCGTATTTTCTTTGAAATAATCATCAGGATCCATATCATTCGGCAGTACCAGCACGCAGCATCGGATCTTCTCGACATTAGCAGTCTGGAAGAGTCCTCTCGCTGCACCTTTCATACCGGCAGCGTCACCGTCAAGCAGGAATACTATCTCATCGGCATACCGCGTCAGCAGCCGTATCTGTCCCGGTGTCACAGCAGTTCCACACGGAGCGACAACATTTCGCAACCCGCTCTTATAACAGGCAATCACATCCATATATCCTTCGACCATGTAGACACGGCGTTCTTTCTGTATGTATTCTTTGCTAATGTTAATCCCATACAGATTATCGTGCTTCTTATAGACATCCGTCTCAGGCGTATTGATATATTTCGGCTTGCCGTTAGGATCAAGTGTCCTGCCGCCGAATCCGACCACCTCATTCTTATAGTTGATGATAGGAAACATTAATCTGTCAAAGAACATCGATCGAATTCCACGATCACCATTCTTAAATAATCCCGTCGTAACGAGAAACTCTGGTGAAAAACCCTTTTTCTCAAAGATATTTTCCAGCCTGCCATATCCGCGAGGGGCATACCCAAGCTTGAATTTCTCTATTATATCCGATGTCAGCTGCCGCGATGCGGCATATCGTCTCGCTTCTTCCGCCTCCGGCTTATTCAGCAGGAAATACTGGAATAACTTAACAACCCGCTCATTAAATCCGAGTATCTTATCCTTCTTGGCATATTCTGCACTGTTATTGTCATACTCAACATTGATGCCGACTTTTCGTCCCAGCATAACAACCGCTTCGGTGAATGTGCAGTTTTCTATCTTTTGAATAAAACTGAAAACATCACCCTTCTCGCCGCAAGCAAAACAAATGTACGACCCATGTTCAGAAGATACCGTAAATGAAGGATTTTTATCATTATGAAACGGACACAGCCCTACCCAATTCTTACCTGTTCTGCGTAAACTGTGTACATAATTACCTACCTCAGAAACTATATCCACACGACTTTTTATCTCACGGATAATGTCCTTGGTAATCGGCAAAATAAACCTCGCATTATAATAATTTAGCAAATGATATTATAACATATTTTAGGGGAAAATTCAAGAATAATTTATAAAAACACTTAGATTTTCTTACAGAAAATCTAAGTGTTGTAATTATGAATTGTGAATTATGAATTATGAATTATTAAAAACACTTCCGCCATCAATGTCATACGCACATACAACGGGGAATTTATCAAGTGTAAGGCGGTAGACCGCTTCTGCACCGAGGTCATCGAATGCAGCACAGGAACAAGCTGATACACACTTAGCCAGATATGCCGCCGCACCGCCGAATGTGACGAAGTAAGGCGAGCGATACTGCTGCACAAGGCTGCGAATATCATCGGCTCGCTCGCCTTTACCGATACTGCCCAATGAACCGAGACGGCACATCATTTCGTAGAATTTATCCATGCGGTAACTGCTCGTCGGTCCACAGCTGCCTATAACCTCTCCGGGACGCGTCGGTGTCGGTCCGAG
>JAFYAI010000067.1 GCA_017540815.1 Spirochaetales bacterium | reverse complement strand
GGGCAGTATTTCTATAAGACGATAAGCGAACTGATGACCAATACACTGACCAACTGCAGCCATTTTGCACTGAATGATGCGGCGATATATAAGGATCTGATGCTTACACCTGCTCTGAAGCTGTTTATGCCGGTTGCAGTTGTGACTGTGATCATCTCACTGCTGTCTAACTATGGACAGATCGGTTTCCAATGGACACCTAAGGCTTTGAAGCCTAATTTCAAGAAGATCGTGCCGAATGTATTTAAGTTTTTCAAAGAAAGAGTATTCTCAGTGCAGTCGGCATTCAATCTGATGAAATCCATCGTGAAGATAGTCATCATCGGATTTATGGCATTCATAACAGTGAAAGGCCGCTGGAGTCAGATAATGGCTTTGTCGCTTGAAGACAGCAGTTATAATGCATTCCTGTTTATATGTAAGATGGTATTTGATCTGATACTGCGGACTTCTATCATTATGGCATTATTCTCTGTAGTCGATGTTTTCTTTACACGCAAACAGCAAAGAGAGAAGTTAAAGATGAAGAAACAGGAAGTTAAGCAGGAGTTCAAAGAATTGGAAGGTGATCCGGAGGTTAAGGCTCGGCTCAACCAGATGTATCAGCAGCTGATGACACAGGGGCGGCAGCTCAATGCTGTCAAAGACGCGGATGTCGTTGTGACAAACCCGACTCACTTTGCTGTTGCACTGCGGTATCAGGCTCAGATAGATCCGGCTCCTCGTGTCGTTGCCAAAGGTCAGGATGAGTTTGCTCAGAAGATTAAGAAAGCCGCCCGTGAGAATAATATATTCACTTATGAGAATGTGCCTCTTGCCCGCAGACTCTACGCAGATGTCAAGGTCAATCAGTATGTCCCTGAAGAACTGCTGTCTTTTATCCTCGTCGCATATCAACTGACAGAGCGGTATAATCAGGAACACGGCAAAGAGTCTGTGCTGCGTCCTAAGAGAGCAATGCAGAATGCGTAATTGTAAAAAAATCCTAAAAAATCTATTGATTTTTTAGTTTTTTTTGGTTATAATAAATTCAAATCATAACAATTTAAGGAGGTCGCTATGAAAAACATCGAAATACAGCGATTTATCTTAAATTACGCTGGCGGCAGAGTGTAAAATTTGCCGATTATATATATCTTCGGCTATCTGATAGCCGATTTTTTTATATAAAATTTTAAAATATTTCTCAAAAAATAATTTTATTATAAATTTATTTGCAAATTTCTCAAAGTTGTAGTAAAATTACATAAACGGTTATATTAGGGACAGGATATTATAACATTATGGAGAAACGCCAATATCAGCGGCTGAGTAAGTCGATCCAGATAAAGTATCATTCTCATGACAACATAGAGGGATTGCCTCATTCTTCGTTTACCAGAGACATAAGTGCCGGTGGATTTATGATGAGGACTAATGAAAGGCTTGAGCTTGGTGAAGAGATCGATATGAAGTTCTACATCGGAACAGAGGAGTTTATCCCTGCGAAGGTGAAAGTCGTCCGTGCAGATGAAGTTGTGCCTAATAAACTGTATGATATTGGTCTGCAGCTGATTGATATTAGTCAGTCTGATCTGCAGATGCTTAATGATTATATGGACTCTAATTTAGAAAAATAATTCTGACTGTGGGGTAATATGGAGTTATTTAAGAATGTGCAGAATGGGTTTATCGAGATGATCTTCGGTCCTCGATGGACTTATATTGCGACTGTCAGGACATTTCTCCAAAATTTTTTGGCCATTACATTGGCGGATAATAATTGGGCGGATGTCATCTCCATGGCAGCGAGTGAGCTGCTGGAGAATGCGGTCAAATACGCATCTGACGAAGGCACGAAGATATGTGTCGAGCATCGCAAAGAAGAGAATAAACTTTATTTGGTTGTGGAGAATTTCACATATCAAGAAAATATTGCTATTTTGCGATCGGAGATTGACAAGATAAACAGCGGCGATCCGACTGAGGTCTATCTGAAGAAGATGCAGGAAGCTGCACTTAGGACTGACGGTGGCAGTCAGCTTGGGCTTGCTCGTATTCGTTATGAAAGTAACGCAGATATAAGTATGTCCGTTGAAGGTGATTTAGTTAAAGTTACTGTGATTTTTGATCTGAAATAGTTTAGGAGTTGAATATGAATAGTTTTGGTATTGATAATGTTATTACTGAGAAAGCCAATGTCGAACTGACTGACATTGAAGGTGGCGTTAAGGTTACATTCTGCGGTGATATTGATGTGCAGAATCCTGAGCCGATCTTTGTTCCTTTCTTTGAGAAGATTCATAATAAGATAATAGAGACGGGCATTAAATATGCAGAGTTGGATTTCAGCAAGCTGACATTCCTTAACTCCAGTGGTATTAAGACTTTGATCAAGTGGATCACAAAAGTAACTCCCCTGCCGGCTGATAAAAAGTATAAATTCAAGATTATCGCTAATCATGAGATCACATGGCAGGAGACTTCGCTTAAGATGCTCTCTATGCTTGCTCCTGGTCTTATAACTATCGAAGTTAAGTAACGATTTGTTTTGAGCAGACAGGAACAATATTGGACAATTCCTATTAACGGTTACGAGGTTTTTTGTCGAACAATGGGTGACGGAGAACCTCTTTTCCTATTGCATAACGGCTTCTACAGTCAGACGACTTGGGATGCAGTTATCGATTCATTGGCAGAGCATTTCTTCGTTGTGAGTTATGATCGATATGGGTATGGACATTCTTCACATTGGGGGGATATTGGCGGTGATATTGTCGAAGCAGGCGTGAGTGAGTTAGAGGCTCTTGTCGGGCACTTCGGTTTTGATCATATTAATCTGTTGGGACATTGTTTAGGCGGTGCAATCGCATTGTTATATGCACAGCGTCATGCAGAATGTGTGGGCAGAGTTGTCGCTGAGTCTGTCGGATATTACAGTGATGATGACATTCAGTTCAAGTCTGATTGGACATTCCAACCTTATGATATTATCCCGCAGGAGTTGTGCAGGACTTTGGAAACGATGCACGGCAGTGAATATGCTAAAGTTTTTTGGGATACGATTCGACATTATAAAGGCGGATATATAATGAATCCTGATTACAGCATCCTTAGTCAGGTCCGCAAGATCAAGAATGAAGTTCTGCTCATTATGGGGGATCGGGATTTTTATTTCGATGTGGCTCATCCGCTGCCGGCTCTGACCAAGATGAAGCATGCCGCATTGTCTGTGATACCGAATGCCGGACACGATGTGCATATTGAGCAGACCGGAGATTTTCTGCACTATGTGGAGAGATTTCTCTTATCCGGCATATAATGAGAAGGAGTGAAAAATGCCAAAAATCAAATCTATCCTTATAACTTGTGTTTGTATGTTAATGCCGTTTGCAGCATTCTGCGATGACAATGATCTGACGAATGATGTAACCGCTGATGTTACTGCGGATGTTTGCATATCATTGGATGAGAATATCCTGACTGCGATGCAGGTCGTTGAGACTGTAGGCACGGTAGAAGTCCGGCTGTCAAACTTTCAGCAGCCTGTTCGGAAAGGCATCTCGGTGATGAAAGGCTCTGCTCTGTGGACAGGACTTCATTCGGCTGTGTCGTGCTCGATAGCAGGAGACTCGATCCTCACGATGAACCAGTTGGGCAAACTCACATTCTTAGGCGGAGTGCAAACTAAGAAAGGATTGGAATACAATATCGCCGCAGACAGTGGTTTCATCATCATTAATGCTCGGCAGCTTGATAAGACGGCAGTGATCATAACCCTTACAACTGCTGTCGGCACGCTTGAGTGCAAAAACTTCGCTGGACAGATATATATCGGAGCTGATCACGGTATATTGGTTACTGCGGACAAGGGGACTGTGAAAGTCAAGCCTAAGATTAAGACTTTCTACACGCTGCGCAAAGGCGGTATGTGTGCGATTACTAAAGACGGCTATCTCATAGATAATGACAAACTTATCCGCGGCAAGATCTCTGCTGTGCCGTCGAATGTTACAGATGCAGAGTCGGTGTCTATGTTTATTAACAGATTTCATGACGCATATACTAAAGAGCGATATACCAATGATTATTTTGATCAGAGGAACAGATAAAAAATGAAGTAAAAAAAATTAGTCCTCATATATGAGGACTAATTTTTTTTTACTTCATTTTTGTTTTTGTTATCTGATTTTTATCTGATTATCGTTTTAATCTCATCAAACCCGCCGTGTTTGATCATATCTTCGATCAGATGTCCTGAGTTCTTTACTTTGATGAGAGACACTTTATCATTGTCGTTGATGCCGTAGTAGACGCTGTTATAGCCGACTATGCCGATTAGACCTTTCCATGCAATGCCGCCGCCGTATCTGGCAACGAGGTCTGATGTTCCGGCGAGGATATATGTAGGAGACTTAGTTATCTTTAGGTCATACACATAATCATCGATCTTTTCTCCTTCTTTGAGATTGCCGTGAGCCGGATTGATAGCGAAGTGTGTCACTAACGGATTGTCACGGAGCAGGCGAGCGACAATATGACCTGACCAACTGTGACTTGTGGCATATATCTTTGTGCCGCTCTTGGTGACTTCACTGATGAGTTTATCATACTGCTGTTTGAATCTCTCATCATCTGCCGCCCAATAGTCCAACCCTTGTGCTATGTAGACCAACAGCATATTGCGGTTAAGCGTCTGAGCACGCAGTTTTGTGCTTTCGATCGCTGCTGACAGGCTTGTGCCTGAGCCGTTTACATCTACCCATCTGCATATTTGTACAGCTTCGACCGCTTCGCTGAATGTCACATTCTGAGATATGTATGACTTGGATGTGTCATCATACTGCACATAGAACATCTGTCCTTCGCTGTCGAAGTCCGGATTGCCGAAATTGCCTCTTGATTCGAGCTTGTGCAGTTCTGACAGAAATAACTCATCCATGTTTGGTTCACTTACTGCACTTATTTGTGCATTGTCAGACAGATCTCCGTCGAGCAGATCAGCATTGCTGCATGAGCATAAGACCGAAAATGCCAAAACGAGTAATAAGTTGGATAATAAATAGAAGAAAGAAATTCGCACTTTTCGGGTACTTACGGTTAATTTTTTCATGTTAAACTCCATAACTTTTTTATTTTTTTAATTTATTTTATGCTGTGGAATTTAGCATAATTTTTATCTCTTGTCAATAAATTTTTTAAAAGAAATCGATATAAAAAAGCCCTTGTCATAGACAAGGGCTTTTGATATTTTACTCACTTAACAGATACGCATCTGAGAATCCCATCGACTTCAAGTCGGATAGGGCAGTGAATGCTTCATCACTGTCTGAGTTGTATGGACCGCAGAGCAGGATGAACTTATCATCTGTCTTATAGACTGTAACTCTGCCTATAATGCTCTTAAAGTTGCGAGCCATTCTCTGAGCTTCCGCCCGATCATAGATCGTCATAAATCTGACATAGATCTTGTTCGGTTCAAGCGATGTTACCCAGTCAAACTCTTCTGCAGGTTCTTCTTCTGTTACTTCAACTTCCACTTCCTCTTCTTCATAGACATCTTCGACATCTTCCGTTTCGTCCTCAGACTCAACATCTGCGAAGTCGTCATCACTGATAAGAGGCTCTTCATCATTAGTATCAGCAGTCTCTTCTCCAGCTTCGGCCGGTTCTTCTGTCTCTTCTTCGGACTCTATCTCTGCGTAGTCGTCATCGCTGATAAGAGGCTCTTCCTCAGTCATATCAGCCGGCTCATCATCCGCTCTGGCCGGTTCTGCTGTTACAGGTTCTGATTCTATCTCTGCATAGTCATCATCACTGATAAGAGGTTCTTCCTCAGTCATGTCAGCATATTCTTCTTCAGCCGGAGTCTGCATATCATCAGTCTCATCACTTACGATGTCATCTGTTGTGTCAGGTATGTCCTCATACTCTGTCTCAGGTTCGTCGCTGTCATCTTCGCTGATAATGTCATCAGTCATATCAGGAGTCATATCTTCTTCTGCAGCCGGCTCAATGTCATCTTCACTGATAAGATCATCGGTTGTGTCCAAGAACACTTCGGATTCTACAGTAGGTTCGTCGCTGTCATCTTCGCTGATAATATCATCAGTCATATCAGGGAACAGTTCTTGCTCTACAGCAGGCTCAGCAACATCTTCACTGATCTGATCATCTGCAGTATCAGGAGTGTCTTCATATTCTATATTAGGCTGAGACTCATCGTCTTTGTCCTCATTGATCATATCGGCAGTCATATCAGGCTGTATATCATCTTCGACAGCAGGGATCATCACCTGATCATCATCTGCACTGAGCAGATCGTCTGTCGTGTCAGGTATAGCCGTTATATCATCAGTCGGCTCGATAGTCATCACTGATACTGTCTCGTCATCTTCGGAGATCAGAATGCTGTCATCCGACAGATCACTCGTTACATCTTCTGCCGGCAGCAGGATGTGATTCTCACCGAATATCTCATCAGAGTTGATCTTCCACTTGCCCCACAGAGGTTTCTGCACTGACTCTTCCTGCGGATAAACTTTATCTATCTGAGCATATTCTTCATCGCTCATAGTAGATCTCTGCACTGAAGGCGGTGTGCAGAGAGAGTCATCTGCCGGTCTTGCAGGATACATCCTGCTGTCTTCCATCATATCTATGCTGCTGCGCAGAGCAGGTGAGGGGATAGTCTCCTCTGCCGGGTATATCGGTTCCGGTTCTGCGACAGGCTCTTCGGGAATATCAGGAACAATCTCGGCTTCTGTCTCCATAACAGGCACGATCGTGTTTGATACAGGGCTGTCAGTGATGATGTCTTCGGCCGGTTCTTCTATAGTTTCTACAGGCGGTTCCAGAGTTTCATCCGGTTCTTCTGTTTCTTCTTCTGTTTCTGTCGTTTCTTCCTCTTCATCTTCTTCTACATCAAATGGTATATCCTCGAAGTCTTCGTCTTCTTCTTCAAGCAGTTCTTTGACGAAATCTGGGATCTCCTCTTCGTCAGCCTCTTCTTCCTCGTCAGTCTCTTCTTCGTCAGGCCAGTTAATGTCAGGGAATTCTTTCAGACTGTCAGGATCGAGCTGATTCTCAGGGATGAGGCCGTTTACTTTGAATACATCCTCCGAGTTAATGTCTCCGAAGTTTGCCTGCACTATAACGATGCAGTTCTCCCATTCGGCACCGATTGCTGCGGCAGCTTTGGGACTCAGCAGAATGAAATAGTTAGATTCATTATTCACACGGTCACTGATCGTCACATCTGCCGACTGACCTGTTTTTGTATTGGTTACTTTGACCTTTGCACCGATCTTGAAACAGTTACATGCTGCAGTTGTTTTATTTTTGTCGAATGGAGTGCCGTCAGCCATGCGGACACCGGGCTTGAGTTGGTAAGTGTTAGCCTGTCCGACCCATTTTTCAGCGAAAAGGTGAGTGCATATCAGCACAAAAATGATCGTAAATATGAGAAATTTACTTTTTCTCTTCATAGATTACCTCATTCTTGTCTTCATTTTTGATCTTTTTCTGTGATTGGATGAATACTTTCGATGATGACTTGCTATTAATATCATCTGCAAGTTTCTTAGCTTCTTCATAGTCAAATGGTCCTGACAGTACACGATACACATCGATAAGTTTTTCATTCTTACTCATAGTCTTCTTAAGAATGTAGAACTTAGGATAAGTATCCAATATCGGCAGCAGCTCTATGATCCTCGGATATGAGTTCTGATAGAAGTGATACGAACCGAGCTGAATGTAATATTTATCATCATCAATCTTGTTGATCTCTTCATAGCTGATATTAGGTGTAACGATGAGCCGGTCAAGGCTGAGACTCGCCATATCAGAGTCATTCTTATTCCAGCCGATGAACTTCATCTTGAGTGCAACTGTATCAACCTCTTTGTCATATTTGGAACTGAAATGTGTGTACAGTGATGTCGGCATAAATATCTTGTCCGGTGCTGCTTCCAACCGGGAATACCCGATCTGCACTATCGCTTCTGCACCTGTGATATAGTCAGTCGCCACATACACGCCGCCTTCCGGCAGTATAGAAGAATACACTAAACTGTAATTCTGACTTTCTGCAGGCAGAGACATATCGGTTTCACATTTTGTGAAGTCAGATGCCACGAACACTAAGCTGCTGATATTGAAATCCGCCGCATTCACAGCCCAAGCAGCACATAATATCATCATAACTGTCATTATTTTTTTCATAGCAATAACCTTTAGTATCATTCCCCATTATGAGTTTAGTATATTATTTGTATGAATATCGGAATGAAAACTCATAAAATTGATTTTTTTTATTACTTTATCTATTCTTCCTAATTATGTGTAAAAACATTTGACAAATAACCTAAAAATGATATAATTTTTATGTATTATTTTGAACTATATGGGGATAATTATGAAAAAAATTATTATATCTTATATTATACTGTTATGCGTCTTCGGAGTGATGACAGGCTGCAAGAAAGGCGGAGCTGCATCAGGGGATGTCTCATCCGATCAGAATGTGGAACGCATCGTAGAGAATCAGACTCAGTATATAAGTGATTGGAGTGCAGTTTTATATGTTAATGAGTCGGAAGTCGGAACTGATTATAAGAAACTGGCTAATGATAAGTATATCATTCTTTACTTCGGCAGCAAAGTGACAGTGAAGTCTGAGAAGACCATCGGCAAGAAAGTGTATTACAGAGTGCAGCTGCCTGATACAACGGAGTATTTTGCCGAGAAGAAGCTGTTTGCAGAGAAGTTCATCGTGATAAATAAAGAGCATGTGTCGACTTACAGTCAGCCTGATCTGGACTATGTTACATCGCTCAAACTGGAGCCGGGTGACTTCGGTATCTATAAGAAAGAACTCAACGGCTGGATACAGGTAGACTTCTATGCTTATCGCTCCGTCAAAGAAGACGGCGATCGCAAGTGGGTCGGGACTAAGTGGATACAGGATGGATGGACTGAGGATATTACCTGTGCTAAGCAGGCCTATTATCTGTATCTTGCCACATATAATGAACTGCAAAAGAATAATAAAGATAAAGCTCTGGAGATGCTGGCTAAGGCTGATGAAGCTACGGATAATGCAGAGACTGAGATTAGTTATGTGTTGAATGAGATGTATGTTAGGCTGACACAGGCGGAGGCAGATGCCGAGACTCAGGCTGAGCCGCCTGCAGACGATGCTGATAATGAGTAAATAAGCTGTATGATTTTCGATTTTCGCGGTTGTAGTATTGATTTTACTTCGGTTTCACCGGTTTTGATGGCGATAATGAACGTTACGCCTGATTCGTTTCATGACGGCGGCAAGTTATACCATAAAGCCGATATGGCAGTAGAACATGCCCGCCGTATGATAGAGCAGGGGGCTAAGATTATTGACATTGGCGGAGAGTCCACTCGTCCCGGTGCGGCAGCAGTCTCTGCTGACGAAGAGATGGATCGGGTGATGCCGGTCGTAGAGTTGCTGATGAAAGAGTTCGGCGACTCGGTTGTCTTATCTGTTGATACGATGAAACCGTCAGTTGCAGCAGCCGTGTTGGATGCCGGAGTGCAGATAGTCAATGATGTCAGCGGATTAACAGATGATATGCTTGATGTTCTGATCAAGCATCACTGCCCTTGCTATGTGCTTACCGATCCGGGGTATGATAAGCCTGTCGGCTGTGCAGATACTGATATTAATCAATCGCTGTTGCCGGATATGAGTGACAGATTCATGAAGAAGATCTCTGTGCTTAATAATGCCGGTATTAGTCAGATAATGGTCGATCCGGGATTCGGATTTTGCAAGACATTAGCGGATAATTATTATATTCTTAATAATCTTGATTTCTTTACGCGGCTGCGGCTGCCGATACTTGCCGGGATCTCTCATAAGTCCATGATATATAAGGTGCTGCCTGAGCACGCCGATACAACAGGAGCGACACTCGTCCTTGATGCTATAGCCGTGCAGAAAGGCGCCTCAGTGCTGCGAGTGCACGATGTCGAGCCGCACAGCAACATACTAAGAGTCCTTGACTCACTGCATAAATATAACTGAGATACCAAAAAGCCCTGTTCTTGCTAATGCAAACAGGGCTTTGTTATTATGATTATATATTAGCGATTAGATATTGGCGAAAATGCTTGACTCCAACTGCCCGTCGTCTACCCGATGGAAAACTCCGTCTTTGTAAACATGGATACAGTCTCGTCCGCCTTCCTTGGATTGGTATAAGGCATTATCCGCTTCACTGATGATCGTATCGCTGACTTTGCCTTTGACGAATTTGGTAACACCCATTGACAGAGATATTTTGTGCTCAGGCGGTATCTCAACTTCATCAAGTCCGAGTATCTCTTTGATATACTTCTTGATGTCGAGCGTTTCGCGGATCGCTTTCTGAATGCGGAAACATGTCTTGGTTGCACCCTGATAAGTTGCATCCGGCAGCAGCAGGATAAACTCATCACCGCCGTATCGTGCTACTGTATCGATACGCCTTGTAGACTCTGTTAGAATGCGGCCGACAGCTTTGATGACCTCATCACCGATCTGATGTCCAAATGTATCGTTATAATACTTGAAGTGGTCAGCGTCACACATGATCACAGCGAATGTCTGCGAAGAATCGTCTTTACGCTCGCGAGTCATGCGCTCTATCTCGATAGCCAAGATCTCTTTGAATCGTCTTATATTGACGAGACTTGTCAGTGTATCTGTAGTTGCCAATTTCTCCAGCATCTGATTTTTCTTCTGGAGTTCCAATGTTTTCTCCTGCACGAGCTGTTCGAGGTTCTCTGTGATCTTGAACAACTCCTGCTCCAGATACCGACGCTCTGTGACATCTCGCAGGATGAGCAGGAAATATTCGTTGTTATTTTTGTTGATACGGCGGACTTGGAAGTTCGCCATAATTATCTTAAGATTAGTATCTTTACTGATAAGGATCAAATCTTGGTATCCGATCTCTTTCTTGATCAGGTTGAAGTCTATATCCTTGTCTGTGAGACGATTCTCGCCTTGATTCTCTGAGTTAGATATAATGAGTTCAAGAACTTCAATGAATTTATCAGACTCAAAGAGTATCTGACTGAGATTCATACTGAGGAATTCTTCATTAGTATAGTAGAGGTTGTCAGTAGCGGCTTGGTTTGCAAAATAAATCGAACCTTTATTGTCTATGACAAACATCATGTCATAAGTTAAGTTAATTAATTCATCCCACTGAAAATCCAAAACCGTCTCCAAACTATTATAAAAAATAGTATAACTAATACTGCGTATCAATTATACTATAAAAGAGTATCTTTAGCAATAATATTTTTTATTATTTAATAAAATTCGATTTTTTATTAAAAATTCATAAATTCTGATTCTGAAAATGCAATCAACTCATCTTCATTGAATGAGAAGTTATTCTCAAGCCATGTGATCGAGTCGAAGTCATATTCTTTGAACGATACATTGTTGCGGTCTCTGACATTCTCATTTGCAAGACCACGGCCGGCAGCGGCACTGGATGTAAAGTTACTTGCTCGCTTGCGGACTTCTACAGATGACAGGTCAGTTTTGCGGTCTGCTACACTGCTTACCTGCACACCGGCTTCAGGTCCGATGAAGATATTCTGCAGATAACCTATCTGTCCGTTGACTTTAACCTTTGTCCAATCATTCTCTACGCCGAGCACTTCTACGGGTGTACTGTGCTTCAATATGCCCATCTTAGCCGAACCTGATGAAGGTTCCTGAAACATCGGGCAGATACGAACTTTAACATAAGCCTGATCTGCAAACAAACTCAGCATCGCTGTCATAAATATCGCTGTCAATAAAAATTTTTTCATAATTAGCCTCCTTGAAATACACTATATATCTATCGTATAAAATCGTTTATTACACAATTATATTATACAACAAAATTATGAAAAAAACAAAATTTTTTGATAAAAAATACAAATTTTTAAGATTTTTTTTATTTAAAAACATCATTTGCCATATCGAGCATTAGATTAAATTTATTAAACAGTGAAACTGTTCGCTCTACGGCAACGAATAGGTTAGGCTGACCCGGTATCTTTATCTTATCGGAATTTATTATCGGGATGTTGTGCGGATTATGCACATCATTGACCGTCTCCAAAAATTCATTGATTTGCTTGAAAGAATGACTTAACTCGGATATGTAATTCTGAGACTCTGTATTTATCTGATCAATTATAGTGACGAAACTCGATGTTGACTCTTCATTTTTGCCGATGCTGTTTAGAGTCTGTTGAAGTATTTTGCCGATCTCTTTATGCGGGTTGTATTTTTCATCGAAATCCCTCACTCGCTGTTCGTAGTTGCTCAGCAGATAGAAATATGAAGTTATATCATTGAGGACTTTCTCTTTTTTGAAGTCACCGTCATTGATGATCTTGCTTACAACAGGTTCGATCTTGCTCTTATATATAGTGCTGAGGAACTCTATCATAAGATTTAATTTATATATATATGGTAGTGTGATGAAGTGCATTCGTTCCATCTGCTGCTTGAAATGCGGAGTCAGATAATGCAAAGTGTGGTAGTTATACTCCTGATTAAACATTTCCGAAGCCATGAATGATAAGTTTTCTTTCTTTAGAGTTATGAAATATTCGTTCCACACTTTATCGAGGATCGTTCGTTTGTATTCTTTATAGATGAGCGTCACATCGTAGTTGACCGTGATGGGATTAAGTTTATACAGCAGTTCGGATTTGAGACAGACGAGTATCTTCTGCATAGGCACTCGCCGCTGTATCTGTTTGCATGTATCGATGATTGATTCTATCTTATTATATGTGTCTTGTGAGAATGTGCCGCCATTGTCAGTGGCTCGCCCTTCTTCTTTATACCATTGGAGCAGCGCGAGGAATATATCTACATCCGATATATTGAATGAAACAGATACAATCAGTCTGAAAAGTCTGTTGATCTGATCTGATATATCAAGATATTTGCCGGTGACGTCCTGCGGTATAGCAGCATCGAAATCAGACACCCCGAAACTTAAGAAGAAATGTTTGAAGTCGAATTTTATCAGTCTTGCTAAGATCTCGTAATTTTTAAGCATTTCATTAAGACTTGCAAATGACTGAAGTTCAATCGCATTGAAATATCTCTTTATCCTCTTGTCTTTCTCGTT
>JAFYAI010000066.1 GCA_017540815.1 Spirochaetales bacterium | reverse complement strand
GCAGAAGAAGCAGTAAAATCAGGCAGACAAATCGAACTGACAAACGACATTGTATTCAAGATGTTTTTCGCAGGCAATACGCCTGAGTCGAAGAAATGTCTGTGCAGTTTTCTCTCGGCTGTTATCGGCAGGCAGGTCAGGAGCGTCGAAGTTACCAACGGCGAGATCCTGCCCGATGTGACCGACGACAAGTCGAGCAGGCTTGACATTAACTGTGTATTTGATAACGGCGACAAAGCTGACATCGAAATGCAGTGTTCCAATCAGCAGGACAATCAGCGAAACAGGGCGTTGTATTACGGCGGCAAATTGGTCGCCACATCACTGAAGAAAGGGGAATCCTACTCCGAAATGCGAAAGTCTTATCAAATCACGGTGACGAATTACATAGAATTCGATGACGATGACTTTTTCACCGAGTTCAATATGTACAGCGTCAAGAAGGAAATTGTCTTGTCGGACTGCGAGACGATCTTCTTTATCGAACTGCCCAAACTTAAGAAATTCTTAAAATGTGATTTTGAAAATATTACACCTTTACAATTCTGGGCTATTATGATAAAATACTATCAGAATACCGAGATCAGAGAGAAACTGTTGGAGACGAGCAAATACAAGGAGGACAGTGCTATGGCTGAGAAAGTTGCATCTTTAATAACAGACGATATGCGTGCATGGGCAATCAGGCTCAGCCGAGAAGGCGGCGAGATGGACAGATTGGCTCGCTTGAAGATAGCACGAAGAGAAGGCGAAAAGATAGGTATCGCCATTGGTGAAAAGCGTGGTCGTGCCGAAGGCTCACATGCCAAAGCAATTGAAACCGCCCGCAACTTCCTGCGAATGGGTTTCCCTGCCGAAAAAGTGGCAGAAGGAACAGGACTATCGCTTGAAGAAATACAGAAGTTGTAAAAAAATGAGATTTCCTATCGGAAATCTCATTTTTTTAGAGGTCTACTGTCACTCCGTCACAGTCTGTGCAAGGCGTAAGCCAACTGTTTCATTACAAAAATACGGTCGACCTAAATTTCTATACGACACAGTACAATACCGTACACCAAAATCAGTATTATAACTATCAAAAAAACCACCTCGCAAACAACGACGATTACCAAATGAAGCACCATGTGGATTTATCTCAGTTTCAGCATTATTACTAGTCAAATTTTCGCCATACCAATCCCAACACCATTCTCACACATTGCCACTCATATCATATAAACCTAAATCATTAGGTCGTTTTCCACCTACTAAATGCGTTTTATCAGAGCTGTTACCTTTGTACCAACCTACTATATCAAGATTACTATCACTCTGCAAGTATGTGCTATCATTACATATCATATTATTAGCAACATTAATTCCACTGAATGCATATTTCCATTTTTGATTAGTCGGATCTCCGCCTCTGGCAGCAAATTCCCATTCTGCTTCTGTTGGTAAACGGTAACCGTTAGCACTCATATTTATACTTGCGTTATCCCAAATCGCATTAGTGGACTCTGTAGAATTTGGAATTGAATCATAAGTAATACTCTGCCAATTAGTAACTCCAGTAACATTATAGCACGGAGTTTTTCCCATTAATAAGCTAAGTTTATTACAGAATGTGATTGCATCATACCATGATACATAATAAGCAGGATAAGTATCACCACTTCCTTTATCATAAATTTTGCCGGAGTTCATCACTGCTTCGTATAACTGTTGCGTTACCTGATAATGCCCTATGCTATATGGACTGAGTTGAACATTTCTACCACCTATGAACACTCCTTTATCTTTATCTTCCACACCGCTACCACAATACCCATTCCAATTCGCATCACTTCCTATAACCGTCACGGCTGTATCCATCACTTTCTTCAACGCAGTCTTCTTATACTCAATATTGCCTATGACAAAGTTGCCGTTATCTGCAATGCGGTTAGGATCATCCGACTCAGCCGGTATATTTTGAGCTATACGGAAGCCAATACTATCGTTACCATCATACGGATTACGAGTAGAACGGCATGATACGCTACATTTACCAACATTATATGACCAGTTACCACCACGCAGGACACGTTGTGTACCAGATGTGGCTCCTTGTGGATTAGTAACTGTTTCCCCACTCGTCACAGTATCATTGTACCAATCCCAGCAGTATTCAAACAGATTTCCACTCATATCACATAAACCTAATATATTATTTTTCTTTAATCCGACTTGCCATGTATGATTATTACTATTATATGAACTCTGATTTGTTGCTTCATATATTCCATACCAAGCTACTTCATCAATATCATTACTTCCGCTGTATGTGTACAGCCAATTTGTTGTATTGCTTTGATCTCCGCCTCTTGCGGCAAACTCCCATTCACATTCTGTCGGGAGTCGATAACCGTCGGCAGTCCAATCACATTTCATATTATCCCAAATTGAATTATTTGTTGTTGGTATGCTTGCTGCATTTTCAGGAAATGAATTATCTTGCAACTTATAGCACGGTGTTTTCCCCATTTGTATGCTCAACTTATTGCAGAATACAACCGCATCATACCAACTGACATTTTCTACAGGTCGAAGATCATCTGTTGTTTCACCATTATCAAGCGGTTTATTCTTGGCAACCGTAAACTGAGACGGATTTGTTCCCATGACTGCTTTATACAGTTCCTGTGTAACTTCATATTTCCCGATTGCATACGGTGAAAGGGTTACGGTGCGTCCGTTCACAAATACGCCTTCAGTGCCGCTGCCGTTAATTTTTATCGCATTATTCATTACAGGTATCAACGCTGTTTTTCTATAAGTTTTATCACCGCAGACGAAGTCGCCGCTTGCGTCGGTAGTCCATACAGCAGTCCACTGTGCATACAGATTATAACAATTCTGATCAGCATCATAACTAACATCGTTCGATGCAGTCCAAAGTTTCACGCCGACGCCTGTCGCATCGATATACTGCACTCCGCCGTCAAGTGCCGACCAAAATCCGTTGAATATGTAGCCCGGTTTTGTCGGGATTTTATTTGATGCTACTGACAGATTTTGATTATATATTGCCGTTATCGAGCTACACTCCTGATCGCCATCCATAAGTGAAACAGCATATTGTTTTGGAGTCCAATGTGCATACAGCACTGCATTATCGGCAATCTTCCAAACACCGCCGACACCGTTTATGTTATAATACGCTGTGCCTGTGCCGTCATTTTTTTCATAATACCCTTGGAATTCATATCCGATTCTTTCCGGCGGAGTAATATCCGGCAGTTTGCAGTCATAAGTCGCATCTATAGTTGTCGATGCACTTCCGTCATAGTTGAGATTAAGCGTTACTGTATAAACATTCGCCGTCCACTTCGCAACAAGAGTGATATTTTCACTCACAATTGTGCCGAAATCATAAGTTACATCAGCTATACTATCACCTGTTTTCAGATACCATCCGCCGAATGTATAGCCCTGCTTATTCTGAGGAGTCTGCTCGGACACTTTATCTCCCTGCAGCACAGTCTGCACAATTGTGCCGTTTTGCTCATCAGCAGCATCTATGACGAATGTCACATTCAGCACTGACTTCACAGTGATCGGCATAGTCCTGGTAAATGTGCCGACTGATACTTTCACGGCATCCATATCCGCCGTCAATATCGTCCCGTTCGGCGGGGTAAGCGTGTAATCCGTCACGATGCCTTTATACGATATATCGCTGACAGATGCAGCGTAAGTTCCGGACACGATTAGCCCTGTCAGATTAAGCGGCTCGCCTGCTTTATATTGCGTTTTGACATTCGCAGCCATTATCTCGATCCCGGTCAGCTCAAATGTCGGCATAGCCGCTCCATCTATAACTGTGATAACGAAGTTATACGCATAGTCTTCAGCACGATTATCCCAAACCAGCTCAATAACAGCTTTATGCTTACCGGCAGACAATGACGACCAGTCATAAACCTGATTTTCACCTCTTTGGTATAATGGCACTGTCGGCAAACCTTCATCACCTACATCCTCGCTTATCTTGACGATAAAGTCCTTCTCCAGCTTAGAGAATGTTTCGGTAAAGTTATAACTCAGCCCTGCTGCGGTAAATACTGCCACACCATCGGTCTGCTGATATGTTCCCAGCACAACCGCAGTGCTGAAATCAATCGACTCATCTTTCTGTATGGCAGTCGTCAATCCGCCGACAGGTGTGAGTGCAATCAGTCTCTTACCGTCTTTGACAGTCATATCGATCTGTTTCAGCTCACCGCTGCCGGTAACAGAGATTTTATCCTGCGAACACGGGATAGTATCACTCGTTCCGTCTTCGAGAATGACCTGACAGATTTTGTCGGTCTTTATTTCCTTTATATTGGTCGCCTTGTCACTGATAGTCAGCTGGACATTCGCCGCACCGAGTTCTATCGCCTTCTTCGCAGTGAATTGCTTAACATTAAGATAAGCATTGGCTATCCCGAATGAAACATCTTCGTCGACTGTCGTATTATCCACTTCCACAACCGGTGGCTGTGCCGAACGGACCGTTTCTCCCCGGCTGACAATCTGATTAGCATTTGACTGAGAGGACGGCACTTCGGCTATACTCAGACTCGACAGCGATGAGCCGCTTATCTTCATAGAACTGTTTGTCGTTACACTCGCATTCCGGATGCCGTTGAGTTTTACGCCGTCACTTACGACCGTAAGAGCGGCACTTTTGAGGTCACTTCCATTCTGAATGGTAAGTGCCTTATTAATCTTCGCATTGTAGTCGAAGTTCTCAATCGACGCATACTTCGACAGATCGATCTCCGCTCCTACATCAGCAGCATCGATCACTGCCTGCAAAGATGTGATCTTTGTATTGTCGTTCGGCACTGTAGTCTGAGTTGTACCGACTGATGTCTGACTGCCGGCTGTTTCACTCGGACAGCCTATCATAGATAACATGATCGCAATCATAATTAAACAAATAAATCGTTTCATACTACGCTCCTTATAACTATACTCCTTACAATAAAAAACGAACATAAAATTGTAAAAAAAAAAACGATTTTGTCAAGAGAAAAAAACGAGAAATTTGCAGAAAAAATGAGATTTTTTTATAAAATTATCTGCTGAAGCTCTCCAATACCCACTTTGCAACGGAGAAATATATCGCAACATTGATAATATCACAGCATGATGTAATAAGAGGAGCACTGGCGACAGCCGGATCGAACTTTAACAGGCGAAGTATCATCGGAAGTATTGTGCCGAGGAAACTCGATATTATAACGACGAGAATCATCGCTACAGTCGCTGATATGCCGACATAGATATTGCCGCGCAGGAGTCCGAGCAGCAGCACTGCGACTCCCATAACGAGACCTATCATAATGGCAACGCATAAATCTTTCAATATAATCAAAATCGAGTTCTTGAAGTTGGTATTCTCAGTAGCCATCGAACGGATAACAAGCGTCGAAGCCTGCAAGCCTGTATTACCGGCTGACGAACTGAGCAGTGGCATAAAGAATACGAGAGACACGCACAACGATATAGTCTGCTCAAAATGTGATATGATCATTCCGCTGATAGTATTAACGAAAACAAGGCAAAACAGCCACACAACACGGCGAGAAAACAGCGGAAACACTCCAATATCGAGATAACTCTGCTCGAACGGGCTGATACCGGCAGTCTTATGGAAGTCAACAGTAGCCTCTTCCTCTGCGACATCCATTACATCATCGAATGTTACGATCCCGACGAGGATATTCTCCGAATCAACTACAGGTATAGATGTCAGGTTATAATGCTCCATCAGCTTGACGGCCTCTTCCTGCTTGTCAGACGGTGACAGCGTAACGAAAGCATTATCCATAATGTCTCTGACGACAGTCTTAGGATCAGCCAGTATAAACTTCTTAATCATAAGAGCATCGAGGAAGTGCCAATTGCTGTCTGTGACATATATGACATTTATAGTCTCTCGATCAGGACCGATCTGTTTGATGTGTGCAAGAGCATCTTTGACTGTCCAATCAGGACGCACCGCCAGATAGTTCGGTGTCATAAGCCGCCCTACACTGTTGTCAGGATACCCCAACAGTCCGAGAGCCTCACGGCGTTCGTCCTTCGGCAGCATATTGAGATACTTCTGCAATATCTTGCCTGGCAATTCCTCAAACAGCGTCGTTCTGTCATCCGGCTCAAGGTCGAGCAGGACTTCTTTGACCTGCTGATCGGACATCTTCTGCAGGATGATCATCTGATCCTCGAAGTCTATCTCTGAGAATACATCGGATGCCAAATCCTTGGGAAGAATGCGGAAAATAATAATCTTATCTCTGTCATCAGGTGTATCTGTGAGCAGATCAGCAATATCAGGAGCTTCCCATTCCGATATAACGGATTTGAGCATCTCCCAACGCTTCTTCTCGATAAGCTCTTCGATCTCAGGCCATAACAGATTCTTGAGGATATTCATGCTGTTGTTATAAAACAAATTCAGATATTTGTCAAATTTTTAATATAAAAAACTGCCTTTATGGGCAGTTTTTTATATTAAAGCAGAATGTATTATTTACTTTTATAAGCATCGAATTCTTTCAGCATTTCTTCATTCTTATCTTTGATGCACAGACTGACTGCAACAGAGAGGATAAGGCACACAATGAACCCCGGAATGATCTCATACAAACCGAATATCGGAGCAACAGATGCCGGGATCTGATGCCATGCCACAACCGTGATGCCTCCACCGATAATACCGGAGATCGCACCTGCAGCGGTCATGCCTTTCCAATAGAGAGCCAACAGGACCAAAGGTCCGAGTGTCGCACCAAATCCTGCCCAAGCATAACTGACAAGTCCAAACACAGAACTGTTGTCATCAAGAGACAGCAGCAGTGCAATAAGAGCGATCACTACAACGGTTATTCGTCCGATAAGCAGAACTTTCTTCTCTTCGGCATTTTTATTGATCAATCCTTTATACACATCTCGGCTTACTGCACTCGACGCAGCTAAAAGCTGTGAGTCAGCGGTACTCATAGATGCAGCCAATATGCCACAGAGGAATACACCTGCGATAAATGCCGGATACATCTGCTGCATCGTCATACTGAATACTGTCTCCGCATCGCCATATTGAGTGAACTGAGCCGCAATATCAGCCGACAATCCGCTGCCGTCTCTCATGCCGAGCAGTATACCGTGTTTCATCAGATATGCAGTTCCCAGCGAACCGATGATGAATGTGCCGATATATGAGATGACCATCCAGCTGATACCTACTCTTCTCGCCGTAGTGACATCTTCATCAGATCTGATACCCATGAACCGGATAATGATGTGCGGCATACCGAAGTAACCCAAGCCCCAAGCCAATGCTGATATTATCGACATTACACTGAAATTCTGATTGCCTTGAAATGCTTTTTGCATATCAGCACCGAACTCACCGGCTAATGCCTTAGCGTCGAAGTTCTGCACCTGAGCAACAGCATTGCCGATACCGCCGAGTGAGATAATGATGACAACAGATGAAACGACGAATGCTATAAATATCAATGCCCCCTGTATAAAGTCGGTCTTGCATACGGCAGTATAGCCTCCGGCTATCGTATAAGTCAGTATAACGACGAATCCTATTATCAAGCCGACATGATACGGCAACCCAAATACAGATCTAAAGAGCTTGGCACAGGCGACAAAACCTGATGCAGTATATATCGTGAAGAAAAATACTATAAAGAACACACATATCAGTGACAAAGCATGACTTTTATCTTTGAAACGATTCTCAAGGAACTCAGGTATCGTAATCGAATCCCCAAATGCCACGGAACATCGTCGAAGTGGCTTAGCTACGAAGAGCCAGTTCAGGTATGTGCCTGCGATGAGTCCCAGAGCTGTCCAGAATGTCTCCTTCACACCGCCGAGATAACACAGTCCCGGCAGTCCCATAAGCACCCATGCCGATGAATCTGACGCTTCGGCACTTAGAGCCGTTACCCACGGACCGAGTTTGCGTCCGCCCAAAAAGAAATCAGCCGAACTTGTATTCTTAGACGCATTCCTTAGTCCTACATAAATCATTAATCCCAAATATAATGCAAATGCTATAATCTTTGCTGTCAAAGCCCACATTTTTAACTCCCTTGTAATTTCCGCAAACTCCTCGCAGTATTAATATGCGTAATCGCCATCGCCATACCGTCGGCTACATCGTCATTCTTAGTCGGCAGCTCTTTCAGTCCGAGCAGCATCCTAACGAGTTCCTGAACCTGCTGCTTAGTGCCGCGTCCGTATCCTGTCAGTGCCTGCTTGATCTGCATAGGCGTATATTCATATATCGGTATGCCGGCCTGACACAGTGCCAAACATATCACACCTCGTGCCTGAGAGACGATCATCGCATTAGTCACATTCTTACAGAAGAAGAGTTTCTCAACCGAAGCGGCCTCTATCTGCTTCCAATTAGACAATATCTCCTGCAGCTGCTCATATATCCCAACGAGACGCTGCGGAGTAGACAATGACTTATCTGTATGAATCAGCTGCTGGAACAGCAGTTTGTATTTATTATTAGTGTATTCGATAATCCCGACACCAACTCTGTCAATGCCGGGATCTATCCCGATAACTGTCATTCTTAGCCCTGATAGTCAGCAGGGATGTTAAGATTAGAGTAAACAGCCTGAACATCATCAAGATCATCCAACAGATCAATAAGGTTAAGGATCTTCTCAATCTTGTCAGTCGGCACATCCTGATATGAGTTCGGTATCATAGTAACCTCAGCCGACTCGTGAGCAATCCCTGCATCCTCAAATGCTTTCAGTACACCCTCGAATGCGTCAGGACTTGTATAAACCTCGACAGTGCCGTCCTCAGCGATAATATCATCTGCACCTGCATCAAGACCGATCTCCATAGCCTTCTCTTCGTCACAAACGCTCTCATCGAAAGTAAGAAGACCTTTCTTCTCGAACATATAAGCAACACTGCCCGGAGCACCGAGGTTGCCGCCGTGCTTACTCATGATTGAGCGGACATCACCGGCTGTCCTGTTCTTATTATCTGTCATAACATCGATAAGGATAGCGACACCTTCCGGACCATAACCTTCGTAGTTAAACTCCATATAGTTAGCACCGTCAGTCTCACCTGCACCTTTCTTGATGGCTCGCTCCATTGTATCTTTCGGCATATTGGCTTCTTTTGCCTTGATGATAGCCGCTCTTAACCGCGGGTTGCCTTCCGGGTCGCTTCCGCTCTTTGCAGCAATAACAAGCTCTCTGATAACTTTGGTAAATATCTTGCCTCGTTTTGCGTCATTTGCTGACTTTTTATGCTGAATGTTTGCCCATTTACTGTGTCCGGACATAAAACGCTCCTATGAATGTGCGTAAGATTTATAATAGAAGAAATGCACATTTTACACCATACTATATAATAAAATTGCCAAAGTGTCAATTATTATGGAAGACTTTTTTGTAGAAAATTTTGACATTCTTAATAAAAAATCAAAAAAAGATTGACAAAATAACGAAATAAATTTACATTATATAAATAATATTTTCAACCCATTGAGGCAAACATGAGCGAACCTACAGAGGAAAAAGGTCAAACTGCGGAGAGACCGGAGATAAAAGATACTAACTCTAACACACCAAATAATGATGAAACTTTTAGACAAAATCCGCAAAATGTGACTGCATCAGAAAAGAAACAACCACCGAAAAGTCAGAACAACCGAACGGATGAAAGAAACACTCGTAATCCGAAACAGCATTATAATTATAATAGAAAGAACAGCGGCAGATATAATGACGGCAAAACTTTCGACAGGAAAACTCAGAATGACAAGCCGCATTATGGTCAGCAAAACGGACATCCTGACTTTGATCAGTTCCATCAGTGGCGAGAGTCTGCTCATAAGCCTAAGCTGAATATTTTTCAGAAGCTGTTCGGACTCCAACCGAAGAAACTGATACCGACGGTTATAGACCGGGATGTGCATAATATCGACAAGAGTGCTATCAATATAAACGCTCTGAAAGTCGTTCGCCGTCTGCAGGAGAAAGGCTACGATGCCTATATAGTCGGCGGAGCTGTGCGGGATCTGTTATCACACCGTATTCCGAAAGACTTTGATGTAGTGACTAATGCTACCCCTCATGCCGTTAAGAAAAACTTCGGCAATGCTCGGATTATCGGGCGAAGGTTTAAGTTAGTGCATATTATCTTCAAGGACTGCATAATCGAGACGGCGACATTCCGTGCAGCAGCTGATGAAGATGCGGAGATCTCCCCTCTTCAGCGCAATAACATCTTCGGCACGATCGAGGACGATTGTATGCGGCGAGATTTCAGTATTAACGCTCTGTATTACGATCCGCAGAAAGATGTCATCGTAGATTATGTAGGCGGATACCGTGATATGCTCCAGCACAAGCTCAAAGTTCTCCGTGAACCGAATGAGAGTTTTATCGACGATCCGGTCAGGATGATCCGTGCACTCAAATACTCAAGCCTTGTGGACTGCAAGATGGACAAAAAGACGATCAAAGCGATCATGACCAATCATGCCAGACTGTCGTCCTGCCCTGTTGCACGGCTGCATGAAGAGATCAACAAGATATTCAAGACACATAAAGCTCATCAGATATTCAGACAGTGCTATGAAACACGCATACTGTCCGATCTTGTGCCGTTCCTCTCTCCGCAGAAAATGGCTGAGCGCGGCAATGAACTGATAGCAATGCTTACAAAACTTGACTCATTTATGACAGAGTGCCGGGAAGTTCCTGTCGAGATATACTGGGCAGTGCTTTTGTTCAATGCAGAGGGGTATACTCTGTCCGAGAAGACAACTCAGGCAGAATGGGAGGTCTTCAAGATACAGTGTCATGAAATGCTTGCTCCGCTCAAAGTGCCTAACCGCATTATCGAGCGTGCTACAGACATTATCAGACTGTATGTCCTGATGTATAATAATGCCAACCTGACAATGCTTCAGAAGATTAAGCGAATGCAGCTGACTTACGAAGTGATGGCATTCGCAGTTGCCGCGGACTGCCTGCCGATACAGGATCTGCTGAGAGATCAGATCAAAGCTGCATCGGAGAGTAAGCCCAAGAAGAAAAAACGAAGAAGGAAACCAAAGAAACCTCCTGAGCGTATCAAGACAGTCAGCCTTGATGAGATACCGGAGGAACAGCATACTCCAACCGGTAAGAAATGTATAGCAACTCACAAGAAAGAAGAATAAAAAAAACTGCACTTAAGTGCAGTTTTTTTTATTCTTCTTTCTTATCATCTTTGGGCGTTTCTACTTCGACGAACAGCCCCTTTTGGCTGAGTTTATCGTTGTTAAGATAGTATTCTATACCTGATGCAAAACTGAATGTTGCAGCGATAGCATTAATAATCTTGACTTTCTCAAACTTACGAATATCTCCGATGTCTGCTTGGAAATAAAGCAGATCATCACCATTTTGAAGAAGTATCCGCTCTCCGTTATAGTCGTTAATGAGTTTCTGCAGAGATACACACAGCTTCTTCAGAAATAATGTCGTCTTAGACTTGATCTCGTTGAACACCTGTGCTCTCTTTACATTATTAGCTGTCTCTTTCTGATTAAGGATGATCGGTGAGTTAGCGAATGTGCTGGACAAACCTCTGTATTCTTCCGTGAGTTTGATATACTCTTTCTGAAGAGTAGAGATCTCGCTGTATTTGATATTCTGTTCCTCGAAATCACTCTTAATATCAGTGCGCTGGCCATTCTCCAGACGAGTGTTGAGTTTGATTTGGTTAGTCGTCAATATAAATGAATACTCTCGGTCGAACTCATCAAATATCGCCGTGAAGTAAAGCATCTTTTCATTCGCAGCGAAGAGTTTCATCTTAGGATTGGCTTTCTTTAACTTAGGCAGTTTCTCAAGGATACTGTCGATGATAGTAAGCCCTTTCTGAGTAAACTTTGGTATCTTCTCGGACTCACGCTTCTCCACAGACTCCTCAAATGCCTTCTTTTGCTCTTCTTTCTCCTTCTCCTTATCGGCGATATAACGCTTCTTCTCATCCTGTATCATCTTATACATCGAACCGATGTCTTCTTCGTCTGTAATGCCAGCAAACTTGCGCATCTGAGGCAGCTCAAACGGATATTTCTTGCCGGTATTGTAGACAAGAAGAAAGTGAAATCCGCACAGATAATAATTAAACAAAGCATCGATACATTTTGAGAGTTTGCCTGTTCTGGAAGTAGGTTCCTTGCCGGTGAGTTTCTGTATCACGGACACTGCCTGCATAATGGTATCTTTAATGGTATTCTGATAAGGATAGAGGACAACGAGGTCTTTATACAGAGTGCGAACACTGTCTATCAGCTCAGGGCAGCGGATCTGCTTATACTTCGTAAAATAATTCTGAATTTTTTCGATAGAGTTCACTTTATACAGATCGTAAACACGCAGGATCAGCTCATAAGCATACGGATATGTCTTATTAAGAATATCGATCACACCAATACGCTGCTCCATATCCAGCCCGATAATATCACCTGTTACATAGCTGAGTGTAGTCATTATCTCAGGGAACTCAGTCCTTATACCGGTCAGGAATTTGCGGTTGAAGTCTCCTGACAATGTGAAATATCCGCTCATCACACCACGGAAGAATACGATAATACTTGGTCTCTTCTTGCGAACATGCGGAACAGATGAAACAGATGCTGCTTTCTTCTCTTTATCGGCTTTAGCTTTTTCATCCATCTGCTTTCTGTGTTTTTTCATAACAGAACTGAACTCCTTCTGTTTATCACGATCGAAGTCAACAGACGCACGCTGACGACGTTCTTTGATTACCTCTCCGCCGCCATCTACGAATTTATTAAACATTTGATTACGCGTATCAGAGTCCATCTCATCGATGTTAAGTCGGCGTTTTACATCATCAATAGAAGACATACTATATCCTTATTATAAGTATTTGCATAATATTACATTCTATTATAAAAAAAAAACATAAATATTTCAATAAAAATAATTATAAATTCTAAAAATCTGTCGAAATTTGAAGTGAAAATCTACAAAAAGGACGATATTAATATGCTGAAAAGGATGTCAGAACAATCAATATCGAGCCGCACCTTTAACGGATACGGCAGTCAAAATATAATTGGGGTAGATTGGTCGCGAAAGTTAGACAGGAAGTCTGCTGCACCTTTGTCAAACCCTAATCTGAAATCTTTGGTGGTATTTAGCCAGCCGGAGTATAAACAAAATTTCAATAACGCTTATAAATACGCAGGCAGCGAAAAAAGGCACAGTGAAAGACGACACAAAGAAAAGAAGTCAAAGAAGCCTTTGTTCGGATCGTTTCATTCTGCAAATACTGCAACTGCAAATATCGCAGCAGAGAAGAAACAGCCGAAAAAACAAATAATGTATAAACTGCTCTATGGAACAGCATTTCTCGGATTATTCGGGATGATGTTTTTTTGGACTGTGCGGATAAGTTTCGCTGCAAATATCGAAACATCTGACGAACAGGAATACAACGAGTATGTGCAGTTCGAGGAATACCCTGAGCGGCACTTAGAGGAGATAATATTCGGCGACGAAGAGTCAGTGCCGGTTAAGACTGAAGCTAAGCAGACATTCAAGTCTAAGAAGATAGAATACTCCAACTATCGCGTCAAGTCTAAAGAAACAATGGAAGACATTGCTAAAAAATTTGGTCTTAAGACGGACTCTATCATTCTGTGCAACAATCTCAAGAAAAAAAGAGACTTGACAGCAGGAGATCTGCTCATCATCCCTAATCAGGATGGACGAGAGATTAAAGTCCTCAAAAATGACTCTATATACAAGATCGCCAATAGATACGGCTGCGATTGGGAAGACATTGCAGATATTAATAATCTGCAGTCGGAGAAACTTCTTGTCGGTCAGAAACTGTTTATCCCGAAGTCAGGCATGACTAAGTACGAGCGTGACCAATACTACGGAGATTACTTTATCTGGCCTTGCAATAATCACTATATAACTTCTCCATTCGGTCCGAGAGTTGATCCTATCAACGGCAAGCAGTCATTCCACTCCGGTCTGGATATAAGAGGTGCAGTCGGAGAGCCGGTCTACTGCTCCAAAGACGGCACTGTTATCAATATAGGCGTAAGCCGTGTATATGGCAACTATGTCGAGGTGAAGCATTCTAACAATATGATAACAAAATATGCACACCTGAGCAAAGTCGAAGTTAAAAAAGGTGACGAAGTGAGTCAGGGGCAGGTCATCGCTAAGATCGGCAATACAGGCCGAAGCACAGGTCCTCACCTGCACTTCGAGATCCGCAAAAACGGAAAGTTAGTCAGTCCTCTAAAGATTATGTAAGATCTGACGAAAATTAAAAAAAAGTATCATTACGAACAAATGAGAAGAAATAAACAACAGGAGTTGTTAAATGAACAAATACGATATTGATATATACACAGTTAAATCCATGCCGGCTTATAATACAAGATATAATGATATTAATCGGCATAATCCAAGAAGTAAGAGCAAAAAGTCCAATCTGACAGGATATTTCGTATTCATAATCGTGCTGTTCGTGCTGGCTATCGGAGCGACAGGACTTACAATATTTCTGTTGGAGAGTGAGCCGAAAACTCTGCTTATCAACAGGACTTATGCAAGTGTCGAGAAGATGCAGTCCAAGATGAGCGATGATCAGATGGGAGTCGGTGGTGCATACCTGCCTGAGAGCAAGACAACTCCACTGTCAACGCTTGATTATTACATTAAACGCGGTGACTCTATCCACTCAATTTCTCGAAGATTTGGCATTGATGAAGCGACTATCATCAAACTCAATGACATTGCTATTCCATCAAAGATCGTCCGCGGACAGAAAATACTGATCCCTAATCAAAATGGCATTCAGGAAGAAGTGACAAGGCGAAATACACTCGATAAAATCGCAAAGAAATATGATATGGATAAAGACGAACTCCTGCGAGTTAATAATCTCATCAGTGAACGGGATGCTGATAAGATATTTATACCCGGTATGAAATACGACGGCGTATCCAAACAGCTGCTGTTGGGTGAATATTTCACACGCCCTATAAGAGGCGGGAGATTCACATCAATGTTTGGATATCGCATTGACCCGTTCACCAAAAAAAAGTCATGTCACACAGGTGTAGACATCGCTCAAAAAATGGGTACTAAAGTCTATGCCGCTGCTCCGGGCAAAGTTATATTCACAGGAACAGGCAACGACTACGGCAACTTCATCAGGGTCCAGCACACATCCGGCTATGTGTCATACTATGCCCATCTGTCGAAGATCATCGCCAAGAAAGGCGATTGGGTATCGACAGGAACACTGATCGGACTCGTCGGCTCAACAGGACGAAGCACAGGTCCTCACCTGCACTACGAGATCCGCAAAGATAATGTTAGGATCAATCCAATGACAGTGACAGTGTGGTGAATAAAAATAAAAACAAGACCGATTTTGCTACGCAAAATCGGTCTTGTTTTTTTTGGAAAAGGAAGAAATGTACTTTATATATACTCAATAGGCAGAGCGATCAAATTATCACGCAGATACAAAGGTCTGTCGATCAGACAAATAATCGCTCCCATACCGCGTTTTTTATCTTGAATTTTATCAAGAATCACATTCGCCGCAGACATTGATGCTTTTGGCGAACATGTAACTTTTATCTCAATCGGATAAAGGATGCCGTTTTCATCGATAATGAGGTCTATTTCATTTTCACCGTTACTCCCCTTATCACGCCCACGGTAATATGAAATGCGGTTACGATAATCAAGACCTTCGTTACTGTAAGACTTCAAAATCTCTGAAACAATATAAGTTTCAAACATATTTCCTGCAACTGCTCCGTCACGCAAAGTCTGAGCGGAGAGCCAGCCTGTCAGATAGCATGCAAGACCCGTGTCACGAAAATATACCTTAGGACTCTTAATCGCCCTCGTAAGCACATTAGCACTGTAAGGTTGGAGAAGATAAACAATGCCTGTTCGTTCCAAAATTGAAATCCATGTCTTAATCGTCGGCTCACTGACACCAACATCGGAAGCTATATTGGCATAATTTAATATCTGTCCGCTTCGTGCTGCTACCGAAGTCAAAAACCGCATAAAAGTCACACTATCAGCCGAAATCATGGCATTTATGTCTCGTTCAAGGTATGTATCTGTATATGAAGAATAAAAATCCTGCCAATCCCGTTCGGAAGCGTATAATTCGGGATAACTGCCTTTATGTATCATTGACCAAATATCATTATACGGTTTCACGGCATTTTTCCGGTTGGCGATATATTCTTCACTCGGCACGAAATGTTTGTTGAAATCCACCCCACAGATCTCACGAGCCGACAAACCGCATAACTCCATCACGGAAATTCTTCCGGCAAGAGACTCACTTACACCTTTCAATAATTCAAGTTTCTGTGAGCCTGACAAAATGAACAATCCTTTGCTGTCACTCTCATCTGCGATTAATTTTATCTCTTCCAGAATATCAGGCTCTTTTTGAACCTCATCGATAAACAGCGGACACGGATAGTTACGAAAAAACATCTTGGGTTCATCAGCTGCCATCATCCTTGCCTGTCTGTCATCAAAACTTACTCTATTGTAGTCACTAAACTCATGCCGGATAACAGTAGATTTGCCAACCTGTCTTGCCCCTGTCACCAGCAGACACTTGCTGTTCTCTGCCCTATTTCGCAAAATTTCACCTATTGCACGATTAATGTAATTCATTTTGGTTTGCTCCTGTTATTTAATATTATACAGAAGAAACAGGATTATGTCAAGAGAAATATTGGCAAATCTAAAGTCAGACTTTAGATTTGCCATAAAAAAGAAAGGGGAAGACACAAAAAAAGAGGTTTTCTGACGAAAACCTCTTTTTTTGTGTTAATCATTAAATGGTTCAGCACTGAATGAGATGTCATAACCTCGACTTGGATTATCAAAATCAGAACCATAAAGAGTAATCTTTCTTGGTCTATGACCTATTGTCAAATCAACAGACTCATCTTTATAACCAACATTTGTCGGGAATGTCGGAATTGACTCTACAGTAAAATCTGGATCAGAATAGTACATCTCAGGATATGTCGTAGGATTAATCGTGATTTTAACATATTTCTTATTACCTGTTATGATAGTCTTATCTTTCTGAACAAGCTCATCAAATTTTATATTAATAGCACGATCATAATATCCATCAAACTCTCCATTATCCATATAATTCATCTTACCGCCGATAGAAACCCATTCTTTAAGGATGACATAATGAACCCATGTAGGAGGCTCACCTCCATCTTTTGTAATACCTGTATAACTATTGCCAGTTTCTGTTCCATCAACTGCTGGTGTAAAATAGCTATTCACCCATGGAGTAGGAACATTTTTATAAGAGTCTTCATTTTCCATTGGAACAATAAAGAATTGGAATCCTTCTGCAGTTCCGCCATAATCCCATTTCCCGTTGGTATAATGATTGGGTGTCCAATGCTTGTCTATCTGTGTTTCACCAAGTTTAAATTCACACACTCCATTTTTTACTTTTTGAATATATTTTGCTGCTTTGTCATTATTTGGGTCACATACCCATTCTGCATCAGGCAGCCAACCATAAATAAAGACAGCACCTACACTATTTGGTAAATCTTCGATACGAAGTGTAACATCTACATGTGTCATAACTAGATAAATGTTATAATTTGATTCATGTTCTAAGTCTATTTTTGTTGCCATTGCAGCAACATCAGAAATGAATCTCTCATTATCATACACAGCGTCATCTCCGTATTCTTTTGTAAACGCAGCTGCAAAGAGATCAGTATTAAACTCACTTCCCTTTTTCATTGCGATATTCATCTGAAGTCTGTCTGTCGAAGCATCATCGTTATAGCATGCAACATTAACGAAACCGTTGCCGAGATCGACAGATACATCTTTGCTAACAGCGATGTTAATATCATCTGTCGAAAGATCAAGACTGCCAAGCCAAGTGTTATCGGAAACAACACCGTCAAGGAACAATGGAGATGCTGCTTTAAGATTGCCGACTTTTACCTGATTATCCACCTCAAGTCTCACATACTGTGCATCTTGAGCAGTCATATCTTTATCTACGATCACATTGTCAATAGAAGCATCTTCCAAAACAATAGAACCGATACCACCACCATATATACTCAGTGATGACAATGACGACGAAGCAATCTTAAGGCTGCCGTTGCCAAGTGACGATGAAGCGGTAACTGATACATTGGTAATGCCGGACAAAGTAACACCGGTTGATGCAACAGTCAGTGTATCTCCCAACAGAGATTTATTCGCTCCGTTAATCGTAAGAGATTTATCAATCGTAGCAGAATAATCGGTAATATCGGCATACTGCGACAGATCAATCGTTCCATTCTCAGATGTATCATTAATTACAAGCTGCAAAGATGTAATCTTATTGGTATTCGGATTGGCAGGAACAGTTGTCGGGGTATTATTACCGCCTCCGGAGTTATTATCAGTTACTGCAGGCTCTTCTTTTTGAGTCTCATTCTCATTCGGACAGCCAACAAATGTCATACATAATAAAACAGCTAAAATAAATCCAATAAATCGTTTCGCCATATATACCCTCCTATACTGACACTATGACAGTTTATAATATAATGCTTTTATGAAAATTAGTCAATATTTTTTTTAATAATTCAAAAAAATATTTTATTTGATTTTTACAAATATAATAATCAAAAATAATTTGACAAAAAAGTTATATTATACTATTATAAAGCATTCTGTATGAATAAATCAAATTATCTTCTTAAATTAGGAGAAATACATGGCTGATTATAAAATCGCTGACATCGGCTTAGCCGATTGGGGACGAAAAGAAATCGAAATGGCAGAAAAAGAAATGCCGGGTTTAATGGCAGTTCGAGAAAAATACGCTCCGAAACAGCCTCTCAAAGGCGTGAGAATCTCAGGTTCACTGCACATGACTATCCAGACTGCAGT
>JAFYAI010000065.1 GCA_017540815.1 Spirochaetales bacterium | reverse complement strand
TCAAGTACACGAGCCTCAAGTTCTGTAAACTCTTGATTCGGTCGAAGAAGTGAGAGGAAATTCTCAGCTGTAGAATGACTCTTGGACTGATAGTGGATCGTCAAACTCTGATTATCGAAATAATGCAGTTTTGCATGATAAGTATATGCAACAAGTGCCGGGAATCTGGCAACCAACTCAAGACACTGACGAAGAACATTCTCAGGACTGTTATCCTCTGCCCTATCATCATAGGCATAGCACTGCGAGACAGATGTCATCATCTGATTCATTACATTCTTACTCGGTGTATGGAAAATGATGTTTTCTTTGAATCCGTCCGGCAGCTCACGCATCTGAACAAGCAGATCGCAGAACTCGTCAAGCTCCTTCCTCGTAGGCAGTTTACCGAAAAGCAGCAGGAATACTGTCTCCTCATAGCCGTAGCGATGATCCGAGAGAAACCCCTGAGTCAGATCAGTAATATCAACACCGCGGTATCGCAGACGGCCTTCAACAGGCTTAGTCTCACCTTCATCAATGATATAACCGTGAACATCTCCAATTGAAGTCAGTCCGACAAGAACACCGCTGCCGTCAGCATTTCTAAGACCGCGTTTGACATTGTATTTAGAATACAGACTATGGTCGAATTTATTGCTGGCAAGTATATAGCCGGAGAACTTCTTAATCAACTCATTGTCTGCGAATCGATTTTGACTATTAATATTTGATACAAAATTAATATTTTGGGTATTACTCATATCATGCTCCAAAATTGTTAATATTGTGTAATCATACTAAAAAAGATAAAGATAATCAAGCAAAATATGAAGAAATTTTAGCCGGATGTATCAGAATACGAACTTACAGTCCAAACCGAGAGTAACTTCTTTCGCTCCCCAATTCTCGATGAGTGCCTCAAGACCTTTCACACCGATCTCCATCTGCAATGCTCCGAGGTGGAGTCCTGTTCCAAATGAAAATGACGGTATATTCGACTCTGTATTATAACAGAACGCAGTCCTGAATACGAACTCGAACCAATTCACGCGTGGAAGAACCTCAACTCCGGTAGCAAAGTTAAATGTCGGAACATTGCCATTGATACATTTGTTAAGATCTGTAACAGAAATATCGGCTGCCGCAGTGATCTCAATGAATTTATTCAGCACCGGAGTAAATGCTACACCAAGTCTAATCGCTGTATCCGGCATAAAGAATGTTGTTTCTGTCAAATGATCAGTTGTATCAAGGCTTGACATAAAGCCGGACATTATAGCTTTCGGCATATTACTATAGCTGCTAAAGCCACTTTTATTGTCTGTAGGATCAGCAGTAAGATCAACCTCAATGTCATTATTCACTGCGACAGCTGTCGGGAATGAGATAAATCCAAGATCCGTAACACTGAACCCGACTCTAACCCATCGTTTGATCTGAACAATAGCCCCCATATCGAATCCGAGACCCCATCCGGCAGTGCCGCCATTCTCCATAAGCCCCTGTATATCAGGAAAAGTTGTATTACCATCCTTATCAACTTGCTTAGCAGGCATATACCGGGCTAAATTATCTGCGATCACTTTCATAACTCCGGCTCGTGTCTTGCCGTGCATCCTAACCTTATAATCCAATATACCTAACTTATTGGAAACACCATTCTGTGAAACAGATATTTCATCGAATACTGAACTAACAAACATAGTCGGAATATACACATGAGTCGATATGCCGGCATATACACCATCGACATGCAGTGCTTTCTCCAAAAATTTCACACGAGTACTAATGCTGCCGTTAAAGTCAAAATACTGCAGCATAGTCATTGATGCTGACATATTAAGAGTATTCGACAAATCAATCTTATCAAATAATGTTGAAAACAAACTCTTACCAACTGTCATATCGATCTTAGTCTTAGGCAGGACAGATATACCTAAACTGAAATGCTTGAACTTGAAAAACGACATAAAGTTGAGCAGACTCAACTCAAAACCGGTATTAAACCCGGTAGATGGCAGATAACCTATAAGCTGATGAAAGAAATCTGTCATATTTTCACCGGATGAACTCTTCTGTAAAAATCTGACAGCATCATTTGATGACATTCCATTGTTATAAAAACGAAATGAGTAAGAGCCAAGAATATTAAGACCGACCTTATGACTCGACATAGCGACACCTGCAGGATTATAAAGTGTTGCCTCAAGACCATCAGCAATAGACGCATACGCCCCACTCCAACTGACAGAAGTTGCCGTCGTCATGTATGTAGCATTGATAGTATGAGTCAGTCCCATCATCACTGCTATAAATATTAAAATATATCTGTTCCTCATCGGTAATCCTTTTTTTACAATTTCATTTATTTACCTGACATCATACTTGCCGGATCAATGGTTGCTGCACCTATTAAGTCGATCTTTAACGATAAATAGCTGTCATCTCTGAGTTTAACAGCAACGGTATTACCGTCAGCATCCTTAGTCTCCAGCAATCCAAGATTAATGGCAAGTGCAGCATCACTGCTGTGGTCATATATAAAATCAAATAATGATCCATTATATGTATACACTGCATCAGCCGAAACCTCGTATGTATTAACATCTATCGTATGATCAAACTCATTATAAACTCTATAGGAGAAATCTCTCCTTGCAACAGCTAATATCTCTGCACTGCCATACCCGCTGACAGCATAATCATCACCTCCGGCACCGTCAATCAATGCACCTGTATTAATCTTCGTTGTTCCGGACGACATATCTACAACATATTTCATGTACTTACCGTCAACAGTTTCATCTGCGGTTACAAGGAATGACATCGTTAGACCTATCGGCAGCTTATTTTCACACTGTATGCGTAATCCGAAATCATTCAGTTTAGCTACAGGCATATCTTTGAGAACACTCGACAGTTGGACAATCATATTATCCATATTAAGAGCTCCAAGCAAATTCATAGGAGTTTTGTCTTCCAATACTTTAAACGATAGTGGCAAAATCAATCCAGAAAATACTTTGACACCGCCCTGCTGATTAATAACAGAAAGTTTTACATCTGTAGTCTCATCTGTTTTAAATGAGTTGACAAAATACAGATCTGACGGACGGCGTAATCTGCCGTTATTGTCTTTCTCAAGAAATTCGTCTGTATTAGAGTTTTTGTTATACAAACCAAACTTGGACACAGATGCAGTATCACTAGTCTTGCCATTTATCTTCGCTTTGTCTTTGTATGTTTCATAATAAGGAGAAGATGTATCATAATGAAGGACACGCATCTCGTCAAAAGCATCATTGTCATCATAGAAATATGTAATTACCGCACCGTTTCCAGAGCCTACACCAACTTTTGGCAGACCTGTAACGAGATCAAATGAAATGTCACTTGTGCTGTCATTATCAAACAGAGATAGTAAATCCACATCGACAGGCAAAGTACTCTCTGCATCGAAATATATAGCAGCATTAGCAAGAGACAGATTGGATGTGAAATATGAGCCGAGATTCTGAGCGTCGCTCGTCGTGTCAAGCATATTAAGCATCGACAAATCAGTCTTCCTGCATCCGAGATCAAATGTCAGGTCACGAATATCACATATAATATCGTAATCATCTCCCAACTCTATACCGACATTGATCTTAAGTCTGTATTTGTATCCGGCACTAATATCTGCTAACATGTCAGACTTATGAGTCTCTTCAAAAGTAGCTGGATTAGGAGTCTTGAGCACAAACTTAAACCCATCAATATTGAGATGATCATAATCTTCTGTGTTATCTGTTTTTGATGAGCCGTTAAAATGTATGGAGTGATCTCCATCAGCAGCAGTGATAAAGTCTTTAGCATAATAATAAAGCCCCTTATTATCACCATCCGGCTTACGCTCGCATCGGTCAAACTCATACTTAGTCCCCTCGATAGTGATATAGCTCATCTCTATCTCATCCTTATACGGAGCTATTATATCAATAGTATGATCACCTAAATACTTTACTACCACAAAATTAACACTCATCTCAGCATTTTTACTGTGGATGCCTTTCAGCTTGATGTCAGATCCGTCACATGTCTGGTCAATATCGACAACAAGGTCAAGTGTCACATCAAGAGATTGCCCAAACTTCGCACCTTTAACAAATTTACCTAAATCAAGCGATGGATCACCGGCATTAAACATAACATCTGTATTTGTACCAAATGGCCATGGCCAATATACAAGATCATTGATCTCGAATACGAAATTATTAATAAACTGATCAATCATAGAATCATTTATAGTTCCGTTAAGCATATTCTCTGTTCCCGGGAAATCTATCTTATAATTAATAACATAATCTCCCTGCCGTAATCCAAAACAATTCTCATCAGGATAGTAATATTTACCACCCTCAGCAAGGTCTTCAGCCGTGACAGGATCAAACGAAGCACCTTGCATACCTGACAGCATGTCAGACACAATACTTCCGTCCTCAAATACATCACGAAGAGAAACACTCTTAGATAAGATCGGAACATTAAGATCAACATCCCATTTTGGTTTAATACCGTTTGTTGCTGCAGACTGAGCCGCATTAATAATCGACTGAATTGCACAGCCGCTCATAACGGTTATCAAAGACAATGCAAATAAACATAATGAAATATATAAGATAAAATATTTTTTTGCAGATTTCTTCATAGACTAACCTCATAATACTATAATATATTATAGCATTATAATTAAAAAAAGACAATAAAATAATAAGTAAAAAAAAACAACTAGAAAAAAAGTAGTCCATAAGGACTACTTTTTTTGTGGCATAATACGAAAATAATAGTCCATAAGGACTACTTTTTTCCAAGACTCCAAACATAAAAAAACAGTCCATAAGGACTGTTTTTTTTCAGCAATTAGATTCCATACTTCTTAATCAACTCTTTCATAACTTCAGTCGTGGAATCCTTCGGCTCACAAAGCGGCAGACGATACGCAGACTCAATCCAGCCTTTCAGAGCCATCAGCTTCTTCACTGGGATCGGATTAGTCTCGATAAACATCTTGCCAAATAAATCAGCTAATTCCTTATTCATCTTCTGCATTGTGGCGAAGTCACCGTTAAGTCCTGCATTAACGAAGTCGTTCATCTTCTTCGGCAGAACATTCGACGCAACAGATACAAGGCCGTGTCCGCCGCATGCTATAAGCGGCAGAGTCAGCTTGTCATCACCGCTAAGAACGCTGAATCCTTCCGGAGCAGCATTAATAACATCAATCATCTGTGATACATTGCCAGACGCTTCTTTCACACCGACGATATTCTTAATCTTGGCAAGACGCATAAGCGTATCAGTCTGCATATTAACGCCTGTTCGCCCCATAATGTTGTAAACAACGATAGGAATATCAACAGCCTCAGCAATCGTCTTAAAATGCTGATACATGCCTTCCTGAGTCGGCTTATTGTAATACGGAACAATCTGCAGAGATGCTGTTGCCCCCATTGCCTTAGCGTGTTCTGTCAGCATTATCGCTTCCTGAGTAGAATTGGAACCTGTTCCTGCAAGCACCTCGCATCGGCCTTTAACCTGCTCTACAGCAATCCTAATCAGATTATTATGTTCCTCATAAGATAATGTCGGAGACTCACCTGTCGTGCCACATGGCGATACACCTGCAACACCGGCTTCAATCTGTTTCTCTATTAATGCCCTGTAAGCATCTTCATCTATTGTTCCGTCTTTTTTAAACGGTGTAACTAATGCGGTAAATAATCCTTTTAACATCTTATCCTCCTTATTTGGATTTTTGTTTTTCTCGGTTATACGAATATGTAAACTATAAAGTAGTCCTTATGGACTATTTTTAATACAATACCGGCAAAATCTTAGGTGTTCCAACCAAAATATCAGCCCGTTCAGCTTTGATTTGAGCAATCGCAGCCTTGAGCTGAGACAATTTACACGGCATCGTTGTTACTGTAAATGTCGTTGCTCCGTTTGTATGGTAATTATGACCGACAGTATCAATATTGATATTCTGAGCACCGATCGCCGTTGTAATCGCACCGGTAATGCCAGGAGTATTGTTAGTACCGAAGATAGCCATATACGGAAACTCCATATCATCCACATCAGCTAATTTAACATTAGCTATGTTCTGCTTATTGCTGATGCACTCTGCATACTTCGAAATAAATACTATATCCCCAACAATCGCAGAACCGGTTTCAAGAGATCCGGCACCCTTACCGATAAGCACATGCTCGGTAGAATACTCATTCTGCAGGAGAACAGCATTCGTAGCACCGTTAATATCAGACAGCAGGTTTTCATTCCGAACAATCATCGGATGAACGCATGCGTAAACCTTGTCTCCGTCATTCTTAGCATAACATATCAGCTTGATTGTTGCATCCATCTCACTTGCAAAGTCATGATCTTCCTTAGTGATATTCTCAATACCTGTTACAGACAAATCCTCAAACTTAATTGCCAATCCGAATGCCAATCTGCACAAAATCGCCAATTTATGACCTGCATCCCCGCCATTAATATCCAATGAAGGGTCAGCCTCTGCATATCCATGCTTCTGAGCAAGAGCAAGAGCATCTGCAAACGACAGTCCTTCTGCTTTCATCTTGGACAGAATGTAATTGCTCGTGCCGTTCATAATACCACAGACAGAATTAATCTTGTCACCGGTGAAACATTCTCGGACTGCCTTGATAATAGGTATCGCTCCGCAGACACTTGCCTCAAATCCAACACTTACGCCATTTGCCTCCGCTGCAGCGAAGATCTCATCACCGTGATGAGCCAACATCGCCTTATTAGCTGTTACCAAATGTTTCTTGGCTTTAAGGACATTCAGCATAATGTCAAGCAAAAACTGAGAAGTCCCACCGATAGTCTCTACAACCAAATCAATTGTCGGATCAGCGATGATCTCCTGAATAAATTTATTAGACTCTTCCTTGGTCAGTTCATCGGCTGTCCCGCAAAATAACTCACGCGGAATGCCGTGTCTTTGGGCAGACCTAGCCGGAAAAATATCGGCAATCTTAGCAATCTCAATATTAGCCTCTGATCGCTGTGCAATCTGTTTGCCCAAATCCAATAAAATCCTTGCAACTCCGCCGCCGACCGTTCCGCAGCCTAAAATTGCAACTCTAAAACTTTTCATAATGCCTCCGTTTTTGGTTAATACGAATTGGCTCTATTATAATATATTATTGCGACTTTTGCAAACAAATTATGTAAGAAAATGTGGGGGATTGTTTAGGCAGTAAAGAATAGTCCATAAGGACTATTCTTTACTGCCTAAACATATATCAAATCACACACAACATTACTCTCATCCAAAGTAAATTGCAGCCGTATCATTTCGCTTCTCCGCCCATTCTTATGAATAATAGAATGATTTCTAACAATAATATTCATTTTTCGTTCATAATGTCTCTGCGATTCAGTGAGTTTTCTTGCAAATTCCGCATTGCCGTCAAATGAAATTCCACGAAGATAATCGTCAATCAAAGAACGAAGAACCTGTGCAATGCTCGGATACCGAAGAATGTATGCTATTTCGTTAAAAAAATCATAATCTTCAGCATAGATATATACTCTTATTTCCTGTTTATGAGGAATTTTATTCTTACGCCGTGACAAATGTGGACTATCAGCAAATTCTTTATTCAGTAAATGGCTGTGCATCAATGTAAAAATCTCTCTAACCAGTTTTGAGACTGATATTTTACGCCTTAGAGCAATTCGCTTCAAAATCCTTATCACTTTGCCGTTCATTACAAGATGAAAATTTTTAATTTGTCGCTTTTTTTTCATATTTTACCTCAAATAATTTTACCCTTATATATAACGCTCAAACTGAAAAACCGGCTGAAAAAAAACATGGAAAAATGATAAAAAAATGATATTTTTTTGCAAATTTCAGTATGTAAAAAGAATAGTCCATAAGGACTATTCTTACTCCCAACCACCCGCACAAATCTCTTGCTTTTCACGCCGCAATGTGTTATAATGCTATCATTCCCCAATCAGAAAAATATCTCTTCTTCAAAAACACGATAATTATGTTTAGCATCAAAATGCGGTCAAGCAAAG
>JAFYAI010000064.1 GCA_017540815.1 Spirochaetales bacterium | reverse complement strand
CCCACTACATGGCCACATACTTGATCTTGCTCTTGTTATCCACGCTGAGCATGGCGGTGGTAATAATTCGACTTTCACGGTTCATGTCGTTTCTTCGACAGATACAGATACATACTCTGCTATCGGAGCAGCGATCGCTTCGCTGAAAGGTCCTAAGCACGGCGGTGCAAACTTTGCGACGATGCGTATGATGCAGGACATTAAGGAGCATGTTTCTGATGTCAATAATGAAAAGGAACTTAAAGAATATCTGAGAAAGATCATTCGCAAGGAAGCATTCGACCGTACAGGTTTGATCTACGGAATGGGGCATGCAGTCTACTCTTACTCCGATCCGCGTGCAGTGTTGCTCAAACAGGAAGCATGCAAACTCGCTGCTGAGAAGGGGCGTGAAGAAGAGTTCGCATTGTATATGAATGTCGAGAGTCTTGCCAAAGAGATTTTCCTTGAAGAAAAGAATATGGGCGTTATATGTGCGAATGTCGATTTTTATTCTGGATTTGTATATAATATGCTTAATATCCCGAATGAGTTGCATACGCCGCTTTTTGCTATTTCCAGAATTGCAGGATGGTCTGCTCACAGATTGGAAGAGATTACAAACGGCGGCAAGATTATTCGACCTGCGTATAAGTATGTATCGGGTGCTAAGAAGTATGTGCGTTTGGATAAGCGGTGATTTTAACACCAATAAAAAGTAGTCCATAAGGACTACTTTTTATTGTGTATTAATATATGGGGAACAATGTCAAGATTTGAATCATTTATTGAAAATATAAAAAATAAAAACATTCTCATTCAGGGACTTGGACTGAACGGCGGCGGAGTTGGAACGGCAAAGTTTTTCTTGGAGAATAGTATCCCTGTCCGTATTACGGATCTGAAATCGGCTGAAGAATTAATTGATTCGACGGCACAGTTGGATGAATATGGCGATAAGGTGACTTATGTTTTGGGAACACACAGAGATGAGGACTTTATCTGGGCGGATATTGTTGTCAAAGGTCCCGGTGTGCGTCCGAGCAATCCTTACATTCAGACAGCGATCGCACACGGGGCTCAGATTATCAGTGATATTGAGATATTTGCTTCGATTGTAGATTGTCCGCTCTACGCCGTGACCGGCAGTAAGGGCAAGTCCGGCACGGTGAGCTGCATTTATCAGATATTCAAGACTGCACAGCCTGATAACGCCTTTATCGGCGGCAATATTACTATCTCGCCGCTGTCATTCTATCACAAAGTGAATACTGACAGCCTTGTCATTCTTGAGCTGTCCAGCTGGCAGTTGCGAGACCTGCACAATTGCGGAGTTCGTTTCCACGGTGCGGCATTTACCAACCTTATGCATGATCATCAGAATTATTATAACGGGATGGAAGATTACCTTGCCGATAAGATGGTCATCGCTGAAAATCAGACTGACGAGGACTTCATTATCCTGCCTCAGAATGATAATTATGTCGGATATGACAAGGTTAATACTGCGGCTGAGAAATTCTGCTTCGGCACGAATGATGATGCGGATATTGCATATAACAGTCAGACTGGGACTTATCAGTTCGGAGATGTTGTGTTATTCTCTAATGATGATATTCATGTTTTGGGGACTCATAATGTTGCTAATCTTATGCTTGCGGCAGGATTTTGTTATTGTGTCGGTATAGAGCCGGATATTATTCGTCGCGGTATACAGTCTTTCCGAGGAACGCCGTTTAGATTGGAGAAGATTGCCGAGATAAATGGTGTTAGTTTCATCAATGATACAACTGCGACGATACCGGAAGCGGCAGTCTCGGCGATTAAGTCATTGCAGAATGTTATCTGGATCGGCGGCGGCAATGACAAAAACCTTGACTTTAGCTGTATGACCGATGCCGCCGCTGTTCCAAAGGCGATATATCTGCTTCCCGGCGATGGCACGGATAAAATGCTGCCGTATCTTGCGGACAGGAAACCTCAGATTAGTGAGGATCTTGACAGCCTTGTCCGCAGTGCATTTGAGCATGCTGAGTCAGGCGATGTGATATTGTTCTCTCCGGGGGCGACTTCATTCGGACTGTTTGCCAACGAGTTTGACCGGGGCAGGAAATTCAATGAATGTGTGGATCGGATAAAAAGTAGTCCATAAGGACTATCGGTTTAGATCTTGGTAAAAGTAGTCCATAAGGACTATGAAAAGGATTATATTATGGTAACACGCGATACCGTCATGATCGTATGCGGCGGAGATGATTATTCTGCCGGAAAGATAGCCCGCTATGCTGCCGAGTCGGATTACATCATTGCCGCAGACGGCGGCTTGGACATACTGACCCAATGCGGCATCGAACCTGATATGGTTATCGGTGATATGGACAGCACCAAATTGGCAGAGAAACTTGATGACTTGGATCGCATTGTGTTGAAGTATCCGCCTGAGAAGGACTATACTGATTCCGAGTTAGCACTTCAGAAAGCCTTGGGCTTTTTCCCTAAGCGGATATGGCTCTTCGCTGCGACCGGCAGTTATGCGGATCACAGTCTTGTCAATATCATTATAACTGCCCGCAATCCGCTTTGCACGATTATTACATCGAATGCAAGTATAAGTTATAAGACTTCGCCGTTTGAGTTTGAGAGTTTTATCGGGCAGAGATTTTCTCTTTTCCCGACGGAGGCGGTTACGAATATAAGGCTCATCGGAGCAAAATATCAGTATCACAATTGTGACATTCAGGCTTGGGAATACAGTCTCGGCAATGAGTCTGCAGGAGAACGGGTTAGGGTGGAGTTCGACAGCGGCAGTATGCTTTGCATTTTGTTTGATTAAAAAGTTGTATGAGGATAAGATAATATTGAAAAAAAAAGTCCTTATGGACTACTTTTTCTCGCAAATAACAGAGATAATATGGATAATATTAAAAGACTCCAAATCGGACAGCGATTTTTTGTGCTGTTTTTATTGTTTAAGATTTTTTTATCATTTTTGTATTTAGTGTCCGGTTATCAGCATTTTTCGATACAGTCTGTGCTGCTGCTGCTTCGGGTAATTCTTCTCAATGACTCTATACTTATTGTGTTTTCAGGATTTCTCATTTATTACGCATCATCGTTGTATAAACATCAGATTCCGAAGATTTCAGTTGTGATTGTCGGCATTCTTACACTTATCGTCTGTCTTATGACCTCATTTGTCAGCTTAGTTGTCCTGTCTTTCTCGGTAATGTGAAATTTGACAAAATCCAAATTTTTATTTATAATATCACAATATGAATAACGAATATAAAATCAGTCCTTTATCCTGCATAGTTTTTTTCATGAGTCTGATGTATCTTGTTGCAGTATCATTTACTTGGAATGCCGAGATCTCGACATCGCTGCACTTTGACAGGACATTTTTTTTCTTGTTAGTATTCTTATATATAGTAGATGTTGTATCGAAATACAGCGACCGCAAGTCACTGCACAATTATTTTGATTCGGTTTTCGCCGGAGTACTTATACTATCGTATATTTCTTACAAGTTTTCACTTATCACGATGACATTTATGTCATTCAGACTTGTGATTACATTCCTAATAATGGGGCGCTCATTTATGAAAGTGGCTGAAATTAACGAAGACAGTCATGATGAGCGGCAGAAAAGGCGAAAGTTTGTCACCAATGCTATGAATAATCCTGCTCGGACAGTACTTCTCGGTTATCTTTATCTCATTCTTGTTGGGACGCTGCTGTTGTCTCTGCCAATTTCTGTCACAACTGATGAGCCGATTTCATTCTCTAATGCGTTATTTATGGCTGCATCGGCTGGCACGATTACCGGACTTGCAACGGTGGATCTTTTGACGACATTCAGTGTTTTTGGCAAAACAGTGCTGTGTATCCTTGTGCAGGTTGGCGGGCTTGGTGTTATGATAGTATCTTATTTTTTCGGATATATCATATTCCGCCGCAGAATGAAATATCAGAATAAAGCGAATATTTCCGCTGATACTAACAATGGCGGCGATGAAATATCTCTTAGCCGCACAATTCTAAGGATTATTATATTTACTGTATCTGCTGAATTTGTCGGTTCAGTGCTGCTGTTCGTCAGATTTTTGCCGGAGTACGGTTTCACTCTGAAGAATATCGGTTATGCTGTGTTCCACTCGATAACGGCATTCTGCAATGCTGGATTTTTCCTATACAGTGACAGTATGATGCCGTTCGTCAGTGATGTTCCGCTCAATCTTATATTTGCGGCTCTGATTATAGTCGGTGGATTGGGATTCCCTATATTCAATGATATAGCAGGATATATAGTTCGCTGGTATAAAAAAAATATCCGCCGTCAGTTCGTGCCTTACAAAGGTTTGTCTGTCAATACTAAGATCGTTTTGATCGTCTACGGCATTCTTCTTGTGGTTGGAGTATTGCTTATATACGGATTTGAGCACGGCAATACGATCCGGGATCTGGATATTGGCACACAGTATCTTGCTTCGTTTTTTCAGTCTGTGACAGTAAGAACGGCAGGATTTAACACACTTGATTTGGCTGCTCTTCGTCTGCCGACTTTGTTTACCCTGATAGTGCTGATGTTCATAGGCGGTGCATCAGGATCTATGGCCGGTGGCGTTAAAGTCAACACTCTTGGTATCCTGATTGTGTCGCTGTTTTCATTTTTGCACGGCCGCAGTGAGAATGTCGTTATGCACAAATCAATCAGTCACAGCCTTGTCGTTAAGTCTTTCTTTATACTCTTTATGTCACAGATTGTCTTGATCATATCTATTATTATACTCAGCTGTACACATACTGCTGATCTGGTTTCGATATGTTTCGAGGCTGTGTCTGCATTCAGCACGACGGGGGCTACTATTGGGCTGACATCGACACTTAATGTCGTCGGCAAATATCTGCTGATAGTTCTGATGATACTTGGCAAGATTGGACCTATGACGCTCCTTATGCTGCTGTCAAGAGAGGAGACTCCGAGCAACATCCGCTATCCTGATGTAGATATATTGATCGGGTAGGTGAGGTTGGTGAAAAACAACATATCAAAAAAAGTAGTCCTTATGGACTACTTTTTTTATCCTACTCCGAAAATTTCCTGATACAGTAATCTTTAATCTTGTCTTCGAGCCGGAGAAATACTTCTACGATTATCGGGTCAAAGTGCTTGCCTGAGCCTTCGATAATAATGCTTCGAGCCATCTCGTGAGTCATCGCATTTTTGTAGACACGCTTGGATGTAAGTGCATCATAGACATCTGCAAGTGCAACAATGCGGGCTGATAATGGGATGTCGTTGCCTTTCAGTCCGAACGGGTAGCCTGAGCCGTCCCATTTTTCGTGGTGACAGTAGGCAATCTTTTTGCCCATCGAAAGGAATGACTTAGACTTCTTCCGGAGCTGCTTCTCGGCATCTTCGAGTGTTCGCCCGCCGATAAGGGTGTGACCTTTCATCACTTCAAATTCTTCTACAGAGAGCCGTCCCGGTTTGAGCAGGATCGTATCGCTGATACCGACTTTGCCGATGTCATGCAGCGGACTGGAGTAGTAGATATTGTTGATATATTTCTGATCTATGTAGTCCTGATATTGTTTGGTATTAGCCAGCTCTTTGGCTATCATGTATGAGTATGTCCTCATTCGTCCGAGGTGGTCGCCAGTCTCCTGATCGCGGGACTCGGCGAGTCGGGCAAGTGCAAATATAGTGACCTGCTGGACTTTCTTTATCTCACGGGTTTTGGACTTGACACGCTGTTCAAGCGATTGTTTGAGCAGTTCAAGTTCTTTGTAGCTCTTGGAGATCTGGAGATTGAGTTCATTAATATGAGCTGCTTTCTCCACGACACTCTTGTGCAGCGTGTCCTGAAGACTGTTGATCTGGTCTTTAAGATACGATAGGAAGTTTCGCTGCTCCGACTCTGTAAGATAGTTAAGCAGACCATAATAAATCTGGTCAATGCTGCCTTTCAGAGCATTGACATTTTCACGGAGCATGTACTCGATCTCTTCGGGATTATAATCATTCTTAATCAAATCAGAACTGCTCATAATTTCACCCAAAAAGATTATAACATAAATTTACAAAATAGAATAATAAATTTATAAAAAAATTAAATTTATTAAAATTATTCAAAAAAATTTGCAATTATTTTGCAGTTGCGTTATACTCGCATTATGGATAATAACGATAACGGTAAATATCACAAAACAGCGGTTGTTACCGGTGCTGCGAAGCGGCTTGGTGCGATGATGGCGGAGCATTTGGCGGAGCAGGGGTATAATATTGTCCTGCATTGCTGTCATTCTGAGAATGATGCTGCCGAAACTAAGCAGCGTATTGAGTCTCTTGGTATTGACTGTCGTATTCTGACTGCTGACTTTACTTCTGAGAATGATGTTGAACGGTTTATCGCCGATGCAAAATCGGCTTATAGCCATTATGACATTCTGATTAATTCGGCTGCCGTATTCGACAGGCGTTCTATCGCCGAGACCGATGAGTCGGCTCTTGACAGGATGTTGTCTGTCAATGTCAAAGCTCCGTTTCAGTTGATACGCGGACTTGCTCCGATAATGAACGGCGGTCTGGTCATCAATATTACCGATGCGAAGATTGAGCAGCCGGATCATCAATATGCTGCATATTGTCTGTCGAAGAATGCTCTGTCATATCTGACTGTTCTTGCAGCACAGGAGTTTGCTCCGTCAGTGCGTGTCAATGCGATTGCCCCGGCGTATCTGCTTCCTTCGGATAAGCTGGCTGCATTCGAGACATTCCGCGACAAAATACCGCTTAAAGATCATATCGATACTAAGCATTTGTTGGCGACGGTGGACTATCTTATAGATAATAAACTTATAACCGGTCAGACGATCGCTCTTGACGGCGGATATTACAGCAGGAGAATTACATGACGATTTCTATTCGCAATCTGACACTTTCGATGATTATCGGCATTTTTGACTATGAGCGGCAGACACCTCAGAATGTGCATTTCGATATAGATATTACTCTCGATGACGGGGCAGGGCAGTCTGATGATATTGGAGCGACTCTTGATTATAATCGGCTTATCGGTGATCTGACAGCGTTCGAGCAAAGCGAGTATCAGCTTTTGGAGACGCTTATCTGCGATATGGGGACATTCATACTTGACAGACCATTCGTGCGGCAAGTGCGTATCAGTGCGGACAAAGGCAAACTCTACGAGCATGTCGATAAAGTTGTGGTTAGCGGGGAGTGGAGCAAGGAATAATGCACAATTCATAATGCACAATGCACAATTAAATTACAAAAAAACATATATTTTTACAAAATATATGTTTTTTTTTGATTTTTCTTGCAAGATGTGTATTAATCCTTTATAATATATTTAATAATTATAGAGGATAAAAATATGAAT
>JAFYAI010000010.1 GCA_017540815.1 Spirochaetales bacterium | reverse complement strand
GTGAGCATTTCTGGATATTCAAAGACTTAGGCTCTCCAGACAGAAGGTGGACTATAACTCTTGGCTCTCTGTCATTGCCGATAAATATCCTTCCGATTATAATGACGCTTATCAATGTTGTCTCAGCGGCGGTTTACACACGCGGTGGCACTGTAAAAGAGAAAGTCCAGATATACGCTCTTGCTGCCGTATTCTTAGTGCTGCTCTACAACTCGCCGTCAGGACTTGTCATTTATTGGATACTTAACAACATATTCAGTCTCTGTAAAAATGTCATCCAGAAAATGAAGCACCCGGCAGCAATAATGTGTTATATCATTGGAGCGGGGCTGATACTGATGTCCGCTGTGCTGTTTACACTGACGGATAAGGGCAAGCCGGCGGAGAAAGCTGCCGTGATGATTGCCGGGATATTCTTCACTGCACTGCCTGTGCTGTGGGATAAACTTGCAGGGACAACATTCTATGCAGCACTGTCTGACAGGGCAGCCGCTGTAATGAAAAAAAACAAGTCAGACTTTTTTATATTCTTATTCTCGGCACTAGGATTAGCCGTCCTGCTCGGACTGCTGCTGCCTGCAAGTGTAATAAGCACCAGCCCGACGGAGTTCTCATTCTTAGGCAAGACCGATTCGCCGTTCTCATATATTCACTCGTCGCTTTGGACATTCCTGGGCATGTGCGTATTCTGGCCGACTGTAATATACTTTATGTTCGGTGACAAGATAAAACATGTACTTACAGTGATATTCCCTGCATTGCTTGTATGTGCCTTGTGCAATGTATATGTGTTCAAAGCAGACTATGGCAATCTTAATGCTATGTTTATGCTGACAGAGACCGCCAAAACTATGACAGTCCCGCATTATTACAATATCCTGTCATTATTGATAACATTGCTGTGCATATCAGTTTATTATGTTTGCAAAAAAACTAAAATGCAGTCAATCGTATCTGTCTTGCTGTTCGCATTATGTCTCGGCATATCATCATTCGGATTATACCGAACGGGATTTATCCGCAGCGAATACAAAGCATATGCTCTGTCAAAAGACAAGGCAGGCACTGTAGTCGAAACGAATAAAATAACGCCGATTTATCATCTGTCCAAAGACGGTCAAAATGTCATTGTCATATTTCTTGATCGTGCCATAGGTATTTTCCTTCCGTATATTATGGAAGAATTCCCACAGTTAAAGACGGAATTCAGCGGATGGACATATTATCCCAATACTGTAAGTTTTGGCAGATATACCAATACGGGAGTACCGGCGATGGTCGGCGGTTATGAATATACGCCGGATAAGATGAATGAACGCTCCGACGAATTACTTAAAGACAAACATAATGAAGCATGCTTTGTTATGCCTGTATTATTCCAAAATGCAGGTTATGATGTGACTGTTACAGATATGCCGTGGCTTAACTATTCGTGGGATGGTGATCTGACTGTCTATGACAAATATCCCGGCATAAAAGGTTATAATATTCTTGGACAATACTTATCAGACTACAGTATTGCCAAAAAAGATGACAGGTCTGTAAATGAACAGACTAATGCTGACGCTATATGCCGAGATAAGATAAAATATTTCTCTCTGACACAATGCTTATTCCCGGCATTTAGGAACAGATTCTACTCTGCATCAACCTGTGACTTACAGCAGGCTAACGGCATTAGTTTCCTGCAGAACTTCTCAAACCTGTATTTCCTTCGGGAGCTGACAGATTTTACTAATGATAAAAATACTTACAGTTTCATAACAAACAACAGCACTCATGAATATGCCGCACTGAATGTTCCCGGTTACGACACTGCATCAAGCTCAGAAACAGTTGACTATGGTGATTATGAGCCTGGATATAAATCTGCAGACAATGATGTCAATCAGGCATATCAGGTCAACACTGCCGCTATACTTCAGATTGCAAAGTGGCTTGAATACCTGAAGGACAATGACATCTATGACAATACGAGGATTATCATAACAGCAGATCACGGCAGAGATATTACGATGAACGACTTATATCCGGCATTTGCAGGCAGCGGTATATCAGCAGATAATCCGGCAGCCAACAATCCGCTGCTTATGGTCAAAGACTTCAATGCAGATGGAGAACTAAAAACCGACAATTCATTTATGACAAATGCCGACACTATATTCTTCGCTATAAAGGATCTGCCTGTATCGGATATTAATCCTTTCACAAGTAATCAGCTGACTCAGGAAAAAGAAAACGGCGTTGTTATACACTGTGACTCCGACTGGAATGCAGCAGTCCAAAAGCATCGCACGGCATTTACCTATAATCCTAAAGAAGGATTCATCATCCGTGACAATATTTTCAATCCTAAGAATTGGACAAAAATAACCGGCAATGAATAAATTTGACAATAGAATTATATTTTTGTATAATCGCTTTATGTTGCCGCATTAATCACGGTTTCATCAAGGAGGCATAATGTTCCTGTACTACCTCATCATCGCTCCGATTGAGATGATCGTCGAGTGGGTATTTTACTTTTTTGTCAAGATCGGAGCCGGCGGAGTTATCTCTGCTGTATTCGGCGTGAGTATCGTCATTAACTTCCTCGCTCTGCCGCTGTATAATATAGCAGAC
>JAFYAI010000063.1 GCA_017540815.1 Spirochaetales bacterium | reverse complement strand
GATATGATCAAGGCTCTCGATTATATCAAGACAGCGATGACTCTGTCCAACAAACCAAAATATAAGAAATACTACGGCAAATACCTGCTCTGTCTCAACAAAGGCGATGAGGCTTTGTCCGTGTTCAAAGATATTCTTCGCAGCGAATCATCACCTATTCAGGGCAGTCACATCAGCTATATCAGTTATTATCATCTTGCGATGGCATATTGTCTGACATCTGACTATGATAATGCCGTTACCGCATTGGATAAGGCTCTAAGCCTGCGAGATGATGACGAAACATCGATGTATTGTCTAAACGACATTCTCATTACGGAATACAGCACCGACAATAAACTTCGTTCCAATATGTCACAGAAGTTCTATGAGAAGGCTCTTGCTGCAAAGAAAGAATCAGCATTCGACCTGTATATCAACTTCCTGCGTGAGAGTCTGAGGCTCTATCCTAAGAATGTCGAAGCCCGCATAGAGTTGGCAGAGTATTTCAAGTCAGTCAAATATTACGAACGATATATTAACGAGCTTGAGATCGCTGCCAAATATACAGATGATAAGAATATCCACGACCGGCTGGAAATCGAGAAGCAGACTCAGGGATACAAACTCGGTGATACTTGGGACATCAATCAATATGAAATCAAAAACGATACACTGATGATACCTCTGTTTATCAATGACGAGATCAACAATGAACATTACAACTTAGGCAAGATATATGCTAAGCTGTTGGAACATGTCAGCTACGACAAGGTGAAATTTGAATTGGAAGCATTCGACGAGGAGTCATACTCTGACAGCGACAAGATCACTCTCGCTCTGAAAAACAAGTCTCCGTTCTATACAGAGCTGCACATTGTCGAAGGCTTATCCAATGTAGATGTCACCATCAGTCTCTACAACGCAGTTAATAAAGAAAAAATCCGCGACTATCATACATCGCACTTCGGCAACAATCGACTGATAACTTCCGTCAGCAATATCTTAGCTAAGATTAATGAAGATATTCCATTCAGGGCACACATTGTCAAAATATCCGGCAGCAAAGCCCTGATTAACGCAGGCAAGAGGTCAGGACTCAAGCCCAAGACGAAACTCATCATCCTGCAAAACGGTGAATATCCGGCAGAGCTGACGCGGAGCAGATTCCTGTATAATACAGACAATATACTCGGCACTGCAAAAGTCAAGAAAGTCGATGAGAATGTCTCGGAGATCGAGTTAAAAGACAATGACTATTTCAAACAGATTAATCTGGATGATATTCTAATCTATTAACGAAAAAACTGGTTATAAAAAAAGATGTCATTCCAAACCCGCTTCGGAATCTCATAATGTGAGCCCCTGAAGCAAGTTCAGTGTGACCAACTTTGTAAAAAACATCAAGTTTTTTCGCTCGCTCTGAATTTAGCAAAAAACACTTGCAAAATATCTAAATAAAATTTATAATATTTAGGTATGAAGCGTTTTCTGTTAAATATTGTAAAATTCATCATTTTAGAGTTGATTCTTTTCTTTATAATATTCTTGGGTGTGATACTTATCCATACTTCCAATGAGATCAGTGCCGGAGAGTTTTCCGGAAGTTCGCTGCTTCAGGTATTTCTCCTGTCACTATACAATGCTTCATTCCTTGCAATTATTATTTTCTGCATATTCTTCGTGTCTGATGTAACCAAATACAAAACACTTACATTATTTATACCGGTAGTTATGACTACTCTGTTCATCGGAGTATCACTGCTGTTCATTGATCGCAGCAATCTCTCTGACGGCATAATACTCTCCGACGATGCAAGGATATATTTCAGTTCGCAGAGTTTTATCACATATCGTGAGCCGCTGGCAGGTACATTCAGTGAAGAAGAGTTTGAACATCATATACTCACTGTCATCCCAGATGAGAAGACCAAACTATACATCCGATCCAAGTTTATCTATGAAAATAAAAGCTACCATCTGAAACAGCACATACTTGACTATGACTATAACAAAGTCAGTGATATTCTATACAGCATCGGATACTACGAAGATGTCAAATACTGTTTCGACGGCATAACAAAAAACACCATTGGCAAAGCGACTATTATCCAAGACGGCGATGCTAAGTTCTACAGCAATCTGCTCGTTACATACAGCGACCGGTATATAACTGTGACATCAGAGGACAACAAACTGTCTCTTACATTCGACCGCAGCCGCCTGCTCGACACTAACACCAAGCACACTCCTATGAATGACATTATCACAAGCAGTCTGCGGGGATTTGCTTATCATTTCACTACTCCGCATTCTATTATATCGTGCATCATCCTTTGGTTCGGATTTGCACTGCTTACAATGTCAGTATTCAGCATTGTTCTGCTGAAAAGTTTCAGATTTATCTCATTTGTGATCAATACTTTCGTCACATTGTGTTTCTATCTGGCACTGCCGATCCTGATGTCATTCTACGGGATATTGGCGAAGCTGCCGATAAACAATGACATATTCATCAATCTGCTCTTCGCAGGGATACTGTCAGTCGCGGCCGTTATTCTGCTGCTGACTAACATACTCGGTATCAAATCAGGTATATGGGAGCAAGACTAATGGCACAGATTGACGCTAACATTCATCATATTCGCCGCAAAACTCTCCTGACTTACGCAGTCTCGCTTGCGATACTGCTGGCGGTATCATTCTTCTTAGCGTATTTCCGATACAACCGCAATGTGTATCACATTCAGTTCTTCAGGTCATATCTGCACAATATGATGGGTAAGACATTCTTCGAGAATATGTTCTTCGTTACGATGACGGCGACAGTATTCTGCTACACATTGATCGTCGGACGAGGAGATGTCATATCTAAAAGCGGACAGAGACTGCTGTTCCACCAGCTTGTCGCATCCGGGATAATTATTTTAGGCATCCTTACATTCGTCAATATCCTGTCTTCTGAGATCTTTATCCCAAAGTTTAATGCCAAACTTGATCTGCTGTCCAACAGCACGCTCCGTGCAAATACGGCACTGCGGACAGCAAATGCTCTCTATGAAAAAGCAGACTATGAAAGAAGCATTAAATACTATCAGGAATACCTGTCTATAATCAACGACACGGACATCGATGCACGGCTGCTTGAAGTGAAGAATAAGATCAACATCCCGAAGCAGCTTGATGTATCTCACTACAACCGCATCATATCTCGGCTATCCGGCCGCTCAGATGCAGAGTTCATAGAGACGATGTATCAGCGTAAAGTCAATAATATGAGATATATCAATGCCAATGTATCGGATGACGAACGCCGCCGAGTTTGGACTATCCTCAATGACATAGACTTCTTCGGCGGCGACTACACAGTAGAAGGACAGCTCAAATACGCTGTCTCGGACAGTTCTGTCTCGGATAAGATAACCAACTACTCCGAACTTGCAGACATTTACTTCGACAGGCATGACTATCTTACCGCGTGGTATTACTATCAGTATACGGTTGAGAAACACACAGCCGAGAGCCGCAAAGCTCAGGATCGTATTAACAAGATCAAGGTATTCCTGCGGGAAGAATACGCCGATATGGATGATGCACAATTTGAGAGCTTCATTCGTGAGACTCAGACAAAGATCAACGGTATGTATAATCTGAAAAATCGCGGAGCAAAGTATCTTGCTGACAATCAGTATCAGAAGGCTTTTTTCACATTCAGCGATATACTCAGCATCAACAGCAATCTCCGCGATGCCTCTATAGGTCAGAGCAAGTCTCTTGCTCTGCTGCGAAGCATCGGTGTGGACTACAATGAGATCAATCAGGTGCGCAACTACAGCGGCAAGAGCAACTTCGTATTCATGCTTAACGACAATCGCCTCATTACCGCTAAGACGATCATCAAAGTATATGATATGAATACTCTTCACAATAACTACTATATGTATGATGTAAGTATATGGGAGTACGACGATTATCACAATGTCAAATCAGTTATCCACTCTGAGTATGGTCAGATCAAAGATGACATCCGCTGCACGCTGTATTGTTTCAGCACAGCCGACAGAAGCCTTGAGTTCTTCCCGACTAAGACGACTTATGATATTAACGGCAAAGCACTGTCGGATAATGTGATCAAGGATAATTTCATCATTAATATCCCTGTCGGGATCAACACTCTGTATAACTTCTCCAACAGCTATGACAAGGCTTTGGAGTGTTCGCTCATTCAGCTGATACGGCTGTCTCGAATGGATAAGATCGTGATAACGCCTGCTTCTCTGACGAAATATGAAGTGGAAGTTATAGCTAAGAATACACTGTCACCGGAAGCCCGCAAAGCTCTCGAAGCAGTCTACTACTATCACGAGGCAGATATGTGCTATCATCTCCGCAGCAATGCGAAGAAGAGTGAAATAGATCTGATGATGACACACTTAACTAAAGAGAATTTCATCAATCACACGAAGGCTCTTGGATTTGAAAAGAAATTTATCAAAGCGGCAATATTGGATCAGATCAGCCGTATGTTCCTTTTTATAGTGCTTGGTCTGTTCCTCATAACTCTGTCATGGCGAACAAAAGCGGACTATATCGGTATGATACCGGCAGCACAGATGCCTCTGCTCGTTCTTATACCGGTCTTCGTATTCCTGATGATCAAGATCCTGCAGACACTCATCACTATCGGTATGTCTACAATATCTAACCTGATTACGACAACCAATAATCCTGATGTCGCATTCGGAGCCGCTCTTGCATGCGTTATCGCATTCTGGACAGTGATGGCTGTTACTGCTATGATTGTTCTCGCGTATAACCGTGCAGAATGAGACAATAATAAACAAAATATTTGACAAATCGACATTTTTACTGTATAATATGATACTATTTTTGGGGGATGGATGGATTCTGACAATCGAAATAAATTCTTTAGCATTTCTGATATTTCATTGTTGTCCGGCTCGATTCGCAGTCTAAGCGATGTCGCAGCAGCAAATGATTGTAAGGTATTCAGTGATCCTGATAAGTTTGGTTATTTCGATGAAGCACCGAAAGAATCGCTGTCACAATATGTTGACTCACCGCTACGCAAGCGTATGAGCGGGTTGTCGATCGGTATATATGCGTGTCTCAATCAGATCAAGAGTTCGATTACACCTGACGAACAGATGTACCTGTTCTCAGGATGTGCCGAGATAGAGACTACCAATAAGATCATTAAGGCTATCATCAATGAGCAGTCAAGCATAGTCAGTCCTACACTCTTCCATAACTCTGTGCATAACACTCCGCTGGGATATTTCACAGTGATCAATAAAATGCACAACTACTGCACGACTGTTTCTGACGGGTTGGACACCAATAAATCTTTCGCTGATTTCCTGAGACTGCGCATTCAGCTGCCTGGCTCATTCATAGCCGCAGCAGGAGAAGACAGTTCCGAGTTCTACTCACTCGATACCACAAGAGATATAACGATCCGACCTGCCTATATTGCATACCGTATCACTCCGTCGAAACGCGGCATCAGTATATTGGACAGTGTGAATGATCTTGATAAGATTGATTACAGCATGTATCAGAATGTCATCACCGACAAGGCGACATTCGATATACTGAACGGCAAAGTCAGCCACCTCTATACAGACTGGGCTATAACGGCAGATATGCCGTGCTCGCTTGTATTCAGATTGGCGATGCACAATATATTAGGCTGGACAGGACGCACTCTTGTCATCGATAAGACCGTTTCCGACGACAGCTGGACATTATTCGAGGTTAGCAATGAGTTGTGAGATCTATAATCTGCTCGACAATACAAACCGTGATACTTTCGCCATTGTCTATAATGGCAAGCGATACAGCTACAATGACTTCTGCGAACAGACTGTGCGGTTGGAGTCTAACATAATATCACTCTGTCAGTCATGGCGTGACAAAAGAGTATATCTGGATATAGAAGACAGATTTCTATTTTTTGTTACATTCTTTACATTAATGAAGTTGGACGCACGATGTGTGCTTATACCTGTAGAGATCAAGCCTGCCGACTATGTGAATGAACACGACTTCTTCATCTCGGATAACAAACTCATCGACAACGGAGCGAAACTGAATGCCGATCTGACACTTACAGTCGGAGCACAGTTCAATGCTGCCAAGATAGCTGCTATACCTGGACAGCCGGCTGTATATCTCTATACATCCGGATCTACAGGCAAGTCCAAGCTCATCCCCAAGTCCAGCAGCAATCTCTTAACCGAGGTTAAGGCTCTTGCTCCGATGATGGGAGTGCAGCCGTCATACAAGTTTTATTTCACACCGCCGATATATCATATATACGGGCTGCTGTTTGATCTGCTGCTGCCTATCTATTGCGGCTGCACAGTTCACCTCGATGCTATGTTCTCACCGCAGAGTGTAGCTGACTATGTTTGTGACAATCATATAGACTTCTTTGTGTCTACACCTACATATTACAGAATGTTTACAGACTTAGGTCTTGTTTCCTCATTCTCAGAATGCACCAAACTCACAAGTTCATCAGCACCACTCGACGCAGATGTGTCTAAGGCTTTCTTAGACGGCGGGTTGTCAATCATAGAGATATACGGCTCTACAGAGACCGGTGGTATTGCACATCGCGTCGGAGCTAAATGCACAGATTGGACGCTGTTCCCTTATGTAAGTGTATGCAACAAGGCAAAAGCCGATGAGATAACAGAGTTCCTCATTGACTCGGCAACTATCTCTGTAGAATACGGAACTGAAGGATATAATACTAATGACCTTGTAAAATTCACCGACAATGATAATAAGAGTTTTCAGTTGGTAGGTCGCAACACAAGATTTGTTAAGATAGCAGGCAAAAGGCTTGATCTGAGTTTCGTATTCAGCAAACTCACGGAGTACCTCGGAACATTTGGACTGAAAGCCAACACTGACAATATGTTTGTAGGTATGACGAATGATGAGAAGATCTACATCCTGTATAACGGTGATTATCCGCGATCCAATCAGGAGATGAAAGAAGATCTGAAGAAGATCCTGCCGGGATACGGTGTTCCGCGATACTACATAAAGTCGATAGTGCCGCGAAACAGTATGAGCAAGATCGACAAGGTAAAGATTGACGAAATCGTTAAAACCTACATAAGCACATTGTAATATTGAACTGGGAGGGATGTTACTATGGCAAAAGAAATGATATGGACTTTTGAGGAGCAAGGGGAGGAATCAGCAGATGTATTGCTGTTGTTTTCACCGTTTGTGCCGTTCAACAATTTGTCCGTGAATGATTTTTTTTACAATTCTACGATTAAGTATAAAAAAGTATTTACTAATTTTTCTCAGAAGATAAAGCCTGATGAGAATACTTATACTTATGACAATATTCTTTACAGTTTCACTGAATATATAAAGAATCAAAAACAAAAGACAATATTTATAGTTGGCTTTGGGATATTTGCCAACCTCTTTACAAGGATTGCAAAGATAATGGGTAGCCGCATCACTTCTCTGATCCTGATAGAGCCTGACTTCGGTAACTCTGTTCTGCAGAAACTGTTCGACTCAGACAGCAAGCCTGTCCATCGTAAGAAATATTACGATGCAGTATTTACAAAAGAGTTTGATGTGCCGAAGCAGAAGAAATACATGGCAAGCCATTATTTCAAACACATCAAAGCGATCAATACTCCGCTGCGTGAATATCTGCCGCAGAAAGTATCTCTGAAAGAGATCTTGGAAGTGAAAGATATTACTCTGATAATGTGGCACTTGATGGAGAAAGACTTGTGGCCTCTGCCGCAGATACTGCAGGAGGACTACGGTATCAAAACGATCAGTGCACATAATAACATTATCGGCGATATGATAGCATCAGACAGACAGATGCTGTCTCTGGTTAATGAATATATAACAGAAAAATTAAATAATTTATAAAAAATAAAATTTTAATTATATTGCTTGACACACTCTTGATTTTATAATACACTTCAAGATGATACTACGAATAAACGAGGTTCAACAATGACAGAAAATCTTATGAACGAAGAAGAACTGGCAATAACAGAAGCAGAAGAGACTACAGCACTGTGGGCATCATGGAGCGATGTCGAAGATGAAGAGAACTACGGTGACAGTTACACCGATGATGAATATGAGGACGACGACGACGATGAAGATTACGAAGATGAAGATGATGACGAGTACGATGATGATGACGAATATGAGGATGACGAATACGAAGATGAATACGATGATGAAGACGATGAATTCGCCGATGATGATGAGTTCGGAGACGAAGACTTCGATGATGAAGACTTTGATGAGGAAGACTTCGACGACGAAGACTTCGATGATGAGGATTACGATGATGAAGACTTCGACGATGAATACGATGACGACGAAGACTACGACGACGAAGACATCGATGACGATGAAGAGTTCGATGACGATGACGAATTCGAGGATGATGAGGACTACGACGAAGACTACGATGACGAAGGCTTTGGCGACGACTACGAAGACAACTAAAAATATAGCTAAATGAAAGGAAATAGAGTGATAAAACTCATGAGTTTTATCACTCTTTCAATATTATGTATAGAAAACCAACCAAATCAAAACCAGAATATATGCATGTCGCAAGCGGTGCGATACGGGGCAGGCGGATAGAGTGTCCTCCGGGTATAATACGTCCCATGACAGCAAAAGTCAAGACTGCACTGTTTAACATCATCGGCGAATGCAGCGGCTACAGGATGTTGGATCTCTTCGCAGGATCAGGCTGCATCAGCATAGAGGCATTCTCACACGGGTTGACTGACGGCACTCTTGTAGAAGGAGACTACGGCAAACGAACGATCCTAACTAACAATCTCAAACATGCCGGCTGGGAAACTGCGGTCCCAATATTTATGGATGCTCTGACCTTTGTGCAGACACCTCCTGCATCTGATAAGAGATTTGACTTCATCATGGCCGATCCGCCTTTTATCTGGGATAAGAAAGTCGAACTCGTCACCGCAATCAGTAGAAACAGATTCTTAAAAGACAACGGTTTCCTTGTCCTCCATGTTCCTAAGAAAGAAGATGTCCCGGAAGAAATCGATAATCTTATACAATATGACGACCGCCGATATGGGATAAATGTTTTATTATTCTATAAATATAAAGAATGTGATGAAGTAGTTTATGCAAGATAATATAAAAATGGGGGCTTTGCCCCCATTTTTATATTATCTTGCATAGGATCGACACATTGTTGCCACCGAAACCGAAAGCATTCTTAAGGAAATACTTAGTATCTGTATCGATCGTGTGAGGCGGTATAACAGCCTCATCCATAGAATCAGTGAAGTTAAGCGGCTGATATATCTTGCCGTTCTTAAGCATTAGGATACTCATACCAAGCTCAAGCACTGCCGACGCTCCCATAGTATGACCTATGAATGATTTAAGTGAGGTCATCTTGATATTAGTGCCGCCAAACAAGGCTTTGACAGTATTCAGCTCAATCTCATCATTCATAACAGTACCTGTGCCGTGAGCACAGATATATCCGATCTGAGACTTATCGATACCGGACATATTGATCGCACTCATAATGCATTCGGTTTGAGCCGAGCCGTCAGGATTAGGACTGCTTATATGATAGCCGTCAGAGTTAGATGCCACACCAAGTATCTCCGCAACAGGCTCTTTGCTCGGAGCAGCCTCCAACAATATAATACCTGCACCGTCTCCGAGCGATATGCCGTCACGCTGTTTAGACATGGGCTTAGTGCCTGTATGACTTACGAGCTTAAGCGAGTCAAACCCCACATTCGTAGTCCAACACAGCACATCATAACCGATCACTATAGCCTTATCTATAACACCTGCCTTAATGAGGTTAAACGCATGAAACAGACCATGCCCTGATGACGAACATGCTGTACTGAATGTCATCGCAGTATCAATATTAGGATACCTGTCCTTAATATCACGAGATACAGTATTGTAGAAATGCTTATCGAATAGCGGATACCCATCCAAATGAGCATAATGCAACTCCGTCTCACGAATACCACCTGTAGATGAAGCAAGGAAAAGAGGAATGTCTTTAAGATCTTTAAAATCCGAATAGATATTGTCTAAGAGACAAAGACACATCTGCGAGGCTTTGACATTATCATCACTGCCGACGAATCGGTTCTGTGCAAAATGAGGATAAGGGAAATCATTCACGGCATCTTTGACGAACCGCTGCTGCATAGTCTCCAATGCAGCCAAAGTCTCGGCTGAGTTACAACCGAGACTTGAAATCATAGAATATGATGAAACATATACTCTGTTATTTGGCATTGGCTTCAATGAAATCAAGAACAGTCTTAATCGACTTAAACTGCGAACGAATCTGATTGTCCGTCACCTTAATGCCGAACTGTTTCTCAATCTGCACAACAAGCTCAAGAACATCTATCGAATCGACGAACAAACCATCCTCACCGATAAGCACTGCATCATTATCCAAACTGTCTACAGTTACATCAGGTTCATTAACGATACCGACGATTATTTCCTTCAAGGTTTTTTCTTTATTATCCATCTTTTTTTACTATCTCCTTAAATGTTAATCATTAGTCGTATCTGCAGCGTCAGTATCATCATTTGTAAGAACAGAATTCACTTCTACAGGAGCAGCCTCAAGGCTGTATCCAATGCCGTTTAAGATAGTCAATGCACGAATCTTTGCATCTTTATTCTTAACAGCTTTTTCATTCAGTTCATAATACTTATTCTGCTGAGCCTTTGTATAAACTTCGCCGATAAATGTCTTATCCGCTTCATCAGAGATCTTGTCAAGGATATTCTTCTGGAAGTCACTCTCCGTGATCTTACCCGGCAGTTCAGTAAGTACTCTGTTCTTCACTGCATACTTCTGAGCAATATTTTCATTCTCAATATCCTGAGCAGAGATTGATGATCCCTTTGTAAACGAAGATGAGATAACTCCCATCACAACTATAAGCAGGATGAAGATCGTCACCAGCACTGTTGTGATCTTGCTAAGCATAGAACCTGAGTTAGAGCCGAAGAACGACTGTGATGAACCTCCGATAATACCTAAACCGCCGCCTGACTTATCTTCCTGCAGCAGGATACTGCCTATAATCAGAAGTGCATCGATAAGAACAAATACTGACAACACTATTAATAATGTATTCATTGTTGGATTTTCCTTTTTTTAAAAAAACAATATTTTATAATCGATTAGTAAGTTTTGCAAATCTTCTCAAAAGACTCAACTTTCAGAGCAGCTCCGCCAATCAGACCGCCATCAATATCCGGCTGATTTAACAATTCCTGAGCATTCTCCGGTTTCATAGAACCACCATACTGGATGATAACTTTATCAGCAACATCTTTGGAATACAGCTTAGCAATGTGATCACGACAGAACTTGTGGATAGCCTGAGCATCTGCAGGAGTAGCAGTCTTTCCGGTTCCGATAGCCCATACCGGCTCGTAAGCGATGGTAACTTTAGCCATCTGCTCAGCAGTAACACCTGACAAATCAGCAGACAACTGGAATGCACATACATCCTCAGCATTGCCGGCCTCTCGGTCTGAGAGCAGCTCACCGATACAGAGAACTACATCGAGTCCATCAGCAAGTGCCTTGCGAACTTTCTTATTGATAAGTTCATCGCTCTCACCTATCTCGTGTCGTCTCTCGGAGTGTCCAAGGATAACTGTCTGGCAGCCAATGTCTTTAAGCATCTCTGTCGAGATCTCACCTGTGTGAGCACCGTTAGATGTAGCAGCTACATCCTGAGCTCCAAGCTGAATGTTAGATCCCTTAACAACCTGTGCAACTGCATCAAGGTAAACATAAGGTACTCCGATCATATATTTATTCTTGCCGTCTTTAAGAGCAGCAACTAAACCTTTGGCAAGTTCTACTGCTTCTGCTTTATTCTTGTTCATTTTCCAGTTACCGGCGATATAATACTGTCTCATAATTAAACTCCATATATATATTTAGAAATATCGTAAATAGTATAAAATTTTGATATATTATACATTTTTATTTCATAATTGTCAAATCATTTTTCCTAAAATTACTCTGTTTGTTCAAAAAAAGGTATATGAACATCTCGTTTTTGCAGATTATCAATCCACAAACTGATCTTGGCAATATCTTCCGCATAGATAGCATCTTTGTAAGTCTTAAGCAAATTCTTATCATAGCGGATCGCCGTATACAGAGTCCAACACGAATCCTCGATGCGTTTATAACCTTTTGCAATAAGTTCAGCATTGTCATCTTTAGTACCATTCTGTATATCCCGCTCGCCGAATGAGCGATATACACGATATACACCGATATAAGCCTGCACAATAGCATCCCGCTGCTGCTTGTTCATATTTTCAGGATCGCCGATCTTCTCATATACATCGATAATATCACCAGGATGTATAAGATCCGGATCGCTAATCTTATTCTGATTAAGCACATAGAGATCCGGCCACAGATATTGATTGCCCCAGGCTTCTTTAGCGATGCCGAATATTGTATCGCCTTCACGAACTATGTGGACTTCTTGGATTTTCCGACCTCCCTCCAAGCTCTCCTTCGCCTCTTCCATAAACTCAGTAACTTTTTCTTCATCTATGATCACTTCCTGCACAACCACTTCCCCACTCTCTTCATCATGGCGAAGCCTGTCAGACAAACTGTTTAGTCCAAACATTCGATTGACTCTCGTGACGAACTGCACAACTTTATTATTCTGCTGGTATTCGTGATAGCAGTAAGCCGGCACAAAGATAAGCGTCGCAAAAAACAACAGCAGCAGTATCAGCAATATGATCAGCACAACTATCGCTCTCTTGCGTGCTCTCACATGCCGAGCGTGCATCTCTTCATTCTTCTCGATCATCTCAAGATATGCCGGACTGACTTTTGTCACACCTGTCAGAGTCAGCAGCTCGTCAATCACATTAGGACGGAGCTGACGATACTTGCGGTTGACCTCATTAGCAAGAGGCTCACTCGGACTAAATGTCACCTTGTAATGAGCCGGAATCTTCAGAGGCTCCTGAGTCTGAGGATTGAAGCCGTCACGCTCCTCCTTCCACTTCTTCTTAAATGTTCCAAAGCGGAAGATACTTATGCTATCCTCATTCTTAAGCCCGTCACCGATATAATCGAACATTCCATGAATGTAAGTCTTAGCCTTATCCTGCTCAACGCCTGCTTTCTCGGCAACTTTCGCGGAAAACGACTCCAAAGTAACCCGCTCAGGCTGCTTCTCTTTATCAAACTGCGCCTCAAGCCGAGCCTGCTCCTTTTCAGAGAGAATTTTTTCGTTATTATCAGCCATTTGCAGCCTCCTGATTTTCATCATTTATCAGAGCGGACTGCTCTTCTGGTGTTACGATCTCTGTCTCAGGGTGATCAGATGTCTGTTCGACAGGCTTATCAAACGCAGCAGCATTTATCTCTCCGGCAGCATTTGTCATTCCGAGCACAGCCGAGGAATCCACTGCAGCTGAACTCTCAGGGGATTTCTCCGCTTCGGTCGAAATGACAGGAGAGTTAGTCGAAATGACAGGAGAACTTGTCGAAATTTCATTATTTTTTTCTTCATTATCATCATCGTCAGAGTCGTCATCATCGATAATCGTATCATTAAGCCAACCATTGACTTTAGATTTGAGGATGTCACTGGACTTGAACTTCGGTTTGAGTTTTGGCGGGAGCATCATGAATTTCTGGATAGCCGGATTGTACCCCTTTCGCTTCTTCACATGAGCTACAGTGAATGTGCCAAACCCGGCTTCGGTAAAATAATCACCCTTGCTAAGCACTTCACTCAACTGATCAAAAACAGCGTCAAAAATTCGCTTAGACTCCGCCTGAGAAATCTTATACTTATCAGCCAGATCTTTAATCATATCTTTTTTTTGCATAGAATACTCCGTATGTGCAATCGTCAAAACTTCGGATCAAACTCATCGACAATGCGGGATGCAAATCCTGTATAAGCATCAGGCGTAATGCCGGTCAGCTTAGTCTTAATCTCATCTGAGACATTCAGTCCTGCTGCCAAATCCGTGAAACTCTGCAGAGTCACTTTCTTGCCTCTGGTGATAGACTTAAGCAACTCATAAGGCTTCTCAACCCCGCTCATTCGCAGCTGCGATTGGAATGCCTCAGCCAGTACTTCCGGAGTTGCATTAAGCGTCTGTCTGATCAGATCAGCATTGACCTCAGTCTTGGTCAGACCTTTCTGCAGAGACTTATATGCGATAAGAGAATGTGCAAACGCCGTTCCGATGTTCCGCTCGACAGTCGAGTCGGTCAGGTCCCGCTGCAGCCGGGATATACTCAACTTACCGGTGAAGAAATTAAGCAGTGCGTTGGCGATACCGAAGTTGCCTTCAGCATTCTCAAAGTCGATCGGGTTGACCTTATGTGGCATCGCAGACGAACCGATCTCTCCTGCTACCGGTTTCTGCTTAATCCAGCCGTCAGATATATATCTCCATATATCCATACAGAAGTCAGTCAAAATGTTATTAATCCGCTTGATGATGTCAAACACCCGCAGATAACTGTCATGCGGTTCGATCTGTGTCGTGATCGGATTATACACAACGCGAACTGCCGCATTCCGGCAGAAGTCATTAGACACAGGCCGGATGTTGTCATTCAGGCTGTCAATCAGTCTCTGTGAGAACCCTATCCAATCATAATCAGGAAATACAAAATGATGTGCATTGAATCCGCCTGTCGCCCCGTTGAGTTTAAGCAGTATCTCGGAATGAGTAAGCAGTCGGAGTTCGTGCTGCATCCTGCCGACGAACACAAGCATCTCCTTGCCGAATGTCGTAGGCGTAGCAGGCTGACCGTGCGTTCGAGCAAGCATTGGCAAGTCTTTAGATTCCGCAGCCATACCATATATCCTGCCATATACATTGCATATCTCAGGCAGGATGACATTATTGATACTGTCTCTGATCATCAGCCCATAGCTGATATTGTTTATATCCTCGCTGGTCAAACCAAAATGCACATACTCGGTTATAGCCTTATACTGACTCCCAAGTTTACTCTTGATGAAATACTCGACAGCTTTGACATCGTGATTAGTCGCGGGGATACCGTTCCATCCCTTAGTCTCAATGTCCTTAATAATCTGAGCATCGTCATCAGTGACATCAGTGATAGCCATCAGCCCTGACTTATCAATACTGCCGACACGATCCCTGATCATCGGCACATCAAGCAATGCACACAGATAACGAATCTCGGTATATACGCGATACTTCATCAAAGCCTGCTCACTAAAATACGGCTGCAGTGCTGAAGTCTTGCCGGCATAACGCCCGTCTATCGGGGAAACAGATTGCAGAGACATACTAACTCCAATATAATACAAAAATAATACTCAATCTATTATATCATAAAAGGATAAAAATTTGAAGAAATTTTATAAAAAATTTAAATATGGTAAAAAAATAACCTGACAAAGATTTGTCAGGTTATTTTTTATCCCGGATAATCAGCAGATAATCAGTTGCCCGTATTCGCAGAATCACCTGACTCAAGTTTGGTTATCTCAGCACCGAGTTTACGAACAAGTGCAGCAACACCGGCATAATCTTCCGATAATTCATCGGCTATATCCGCATACTCAATATTCACTGTCTCGTTATGCATCAGAGCATTGATCGGAGTAAACACACCGCTAAACCACTCAGGCGTATCATCAGAGAACGGCGATACAGCAGGATCAGCCAACGCAAGAGAGAATGAGACACCGCTGCCAATAGTGATATAGATCTT
>JAFYAI010000062.1 GCA_017540815.1 Spirochaetales bacterium | reverse complement strand
TCCCGACTCTAACTGAAAGTCTCCGTCCTCTGCAAATGTCCAATATTTTATAGGATATGGGATATCCACTTTTGCCGCTCCATTTTTTTTCGCTGCAATAGTATAATATTTTATAGAAAATTTGTCAAATGAAATGTTTACGCATATACTCAACTGTCTTATGCAGTGTCTCGCCGTGATATATCTGCTCAAGATGACCTGCGAAGTCAAGTCCGTATCGTGCCTGCAGAGCATCCAACAGACCGCTAAGGATCTTCTTCTGAGACTCATCATTATCCGTGATATAATCATCCAGTGTCGGCATCCTGTTTTGTTCGGGACTAAGATTGTATATCCCGACACCGACCAGTCTGACCGCCCGCTTATCAACACCGTCAAGCAGACTGACTGACTCGTTATATATCTTCACGGCATCGCACTCTGACGAAATACTCCTCGATCGTGTAATGCTCTTCATATCGTGATATGTGATCTTTAGGGTAACACCGCTGCCGTGCAGTCCGTAATGCTCTGCCCGATCCTGCACACACAATGCGAGCAGCAGCAGAATGTCTTTGAGCAGCTCATAATTATTGGTATCAGCCTGAAATGTCACCTCGCGGCTGATAGACTTGGCATCCTGCGGACGGTACGGAGTGACTTTCTGATTATCGATGCCGAATGCCAGATTAACTATCCATTGTCCGCGTTTACCCAGAATGCGGATAACTTCGTCATGCTTAGTCTGTATATCCCGCACAGTCCTGATCCCGAATGAATGCAGCTTCTCAGCTGTCGCCGCTCCGACTGTATAAAGCACTCTGACATCGCGGTCAATAATCAGATTCACATAATCCTTCGCAGTCGGTATCTCGAAATAACCGTCGGGCTTCTTCTCCTCACTTGCAGTCTTAGCCGCAGTCTTGCAATACGACACACCGACCGAGCATGTAAGACCGACCTCATTCAGAGTCCTCTGCTTAATAGTCCGTGCCATGCGGCAAGCCTCATTAAAATCACCTGCCGTATATGTTACATCAAGATAAGCCTCGTCAAGAGCGATAGGCTCTACCGCTGTGGCATACTCATCCCATATCTGATGAAGCTGCCTCGATGCGATCTTATACTTCTCAAAATGCGGATGCATATATATACCATTGGGACACCGGCGATACGCTTCTTTGATATTCATAGCAGAACGGACTCCGTATTTACGAGCCTCATAACTGCAAGTGGAGACGACACCGCGTTCATTCGGCATTGACCCGATAATAAGCGGCTTCCCCCGCAGAGACGGATCGTCACGCATCTCCACCGAAGCATAAAAAGCATCCATATCGACATGTATTATAATCCGATTCATTGAAGATTATTATCAAAAATTATTATCAATGCCTTTTATTCCTACTCAAATAATCCAATGCAGTCAGATCTGCCAGACCGCTGTCGAAGCCAAGATCCTTGTCCTTGCTGCGGTCACGGCTCAGAAAATCAATAGCAGCCATATCCATCAGCGGCTCATTCATATCATCATTGCCGGACAGATGATTAAGCATCATTAAATCGGTTAAGTCTTTGTCAAACATTGTAAGTCTCCTTGATAATATTATACTACGAACTAATCACTATTTTTTCTATAAATATTTGTGCGTATTGCTACTTCGCTCCTGCTTTTATCATAAATTTTCATCTTCTTCAATATCTTCATCATTCAAATCTCTCAGTTCTTCCTCAAAAAAATCTTTATGGATTGGCACTTCCGATGGCAAAACGGCTTGAAGATACTGCAAATAATTACGGTAATCCTCTTCTGCATACTCTCCACCAAATCCGGCAAGAGCATCAAGAATCTGATCTGCATACCTGTCAAGCACATTGATATTAGACTCGTGCCTGAACATCAAGCGATACATCATCGCAGCGGCACTATCCTCTTGCTGCGAACACATTTCATTTAATGCACCTATCGATTGCACTAAATCATCGGGAAGTTGGAATTTTGGTGTATCGGTTGTTTCATTAGACATATTCCTTGCTCCTGCTTATATCATAAAACAAATTAACGAAACAAGTCAAGATAAATTTGAAATTTTATTGAATTTTGTAAAAATGTTATGTTTATTTTCAAAATCTTTATCCAAACAGTAGAAATGCACAGCGTCTTAATCCCTTAAATCAGGGAAGTTTTTCTAAGCAAATGGTAGTAATGACAGATGATTTGAAACTGAGAAAGTCTTAATCCCTTGGATCAGGGAATGTTTTCTAATGAAACCGAATTAAACGATTTGATTTGGTTTGAAGGTGACAAGTCTTAATCCCTTAAGTCAGGGAAGGTTTTCTAATGCACTCCGACTCCGATTATAATTCGGCAGATACCACAGGCGTCTTAATCCCTTAAATCAGGGAAGTGTTTCAAATACTGCCAACCGTAACTTCTTTTGTCATAACAGCTTGCAGACCGTTATTCGCAGATCTGCAGGTTGTTTCATGTTCAGCTGACTCACTTTTGGATCTCTCACTATTTCTCAATATCATAACTCCTTATACATAAACATCTTACGAGCTTTTCGCAAACCGATTAACTGCATTTAACATTCCGCACCATCTAATTTGTTGCACAGTAATGACTTAGACAGTCATTCCCATTCCCATTTACATTTCATGCATAAGGTCTGCGAAAAATATCATATTCGGCATGTCAATGAACATTATACTTTATTTCATATCATTGTGCAACTTTTTTTTATAATATTTTATAATCTTCATTTTCTGACTCTGTTTCCCCATAGATGCCGTATCGTTCGATCTTTTGCCAATCAGACTCACACATCGGAACAAACAATATGTAATCTTCTTCGGCATTGATGACATTCCTCAGCCGACGCTGTATCTGATGTATGATGTTAGTATCAGTCTTTACCTCGTATATCGACTTCTGCACTCGAACCGCATAACTCTCGATTATTCTGGCTGCATGAGCCAACCTCCTTACATTCCTAATGTCATAACTGATTATCCAATGGTACACATTCTGCATAATCACTCCTATAGTATCATAAATGTTTGAGGTTTGTCAATGCCGCCCCGCCCTATTATCTCTGACTTTGACAGGCAGTCTTCGCATATCGGATAGATTTGGAGTTTATCTGATTTGAGATCCATTTCAGCCAATATGCTGTCACACACATCATTCATCTTTGCTCTGTTCATCTCACACTCGAAGAATGACTTCTGTACTCTTATTCCGAAATTTTCCAAGATATTTGCCACACGAGCCAGACTCTTGCTGTCTGCAATGTCATATCCTATAAAATACACCATCTTATTTATAATAATACGGCTTATATGAGGTCTCTTCACCCATTATTACCCGCTTATAATGTTCCGCCTGTTCATATATTATCTTCTTATAACATAGTTTCTGTCCTGTCGGAGCATAGATTATACTACTGTTAAGTTTTTCCTCAAACGCTGCTATGACTTTTTTCAATCCCGGCTTTGTCAGGAAAACTCCCTCATTGACAGACTCTGCTAAGTCTGTTTCATTGGCATCATTCGGAATGTCTGCTGCTTCAATAAATGCGTCTTCTACCTTATCATCGAGTTTCATATTCTCAAAGTCATCCTCTGTAAGCGTTCCAAGATTAAACAACGAACAACATACTGCCTCTGCAATAGGAGTCCGAAACTCTTCCATCAGATCAAATACGAGTGCCGTTTTACCGTAATTCAGAGCATGCAGATTGCCACAGCACACATCAAGTCCCTGACTTTCGATTGCACTCTCCACTCGATACATAAGCAATGTATAAAGGAAACTCAGCACGGCATTGACATTGGTTTTCGGCGGGTTTTTGCTGCGATTCGGGAACTCCGCCCATGCGGGTATTATATTCATACCAAACACACTGAAATAATGCCGTGCCGCCATTCCCTCATAACCTCGAAGGCTGTTTATATCTTTGGCTGTTTCTGCCTTATCAAGACCGTCTTTCGCTCCGCTTATTGCCATCCTTATCCGCTTGTCATCACTGTCGGCAGCCGGACCTGACTTGCGTTTGATTCGCTGCATAAAACTTATCTCATTTTTGATTTTACCCATTACGATACACTTGGCAATGTCAAGAGACCTCTTTGCATCACTCAGTATCTGATACTGATACTGCCACAGGAAGACATTCTTGCTGTCTCCGAATGTCAGTTTGCCGTTAAATCTGCCGTTACGAGACAGCAGAGTCACAGGTATCTTATACTTCGTCAAGATGTACAGAGCATCGCCTGTGATGCTTACATTCCCCATAAGCACAAGTTGCTCCGTCTTGAATGGGAATATTATCGTCATAGTCCCGTCTGGTGCAGTAAAAACCAATGTTTCGTCTTTTTTGGTTAGTTTACCGTATTCATTTATGATGTATATTGCGGACATGAGATGTGTCAGTCCTTATTTATTTCGCTGCCGTCGATGATGCGGATGCCAAATTCTTTTGTTCTTGCTACGGTCGCGGCTCAAAAACTCAATAGTTGCCATATCCAACAGCGGCTCATTCATATCATCATTATCTGACGATGATTAAGCATCATCAGATCGGTTAAGTTTTTGTCGAACATGGGAAACTCTTTTTTTTGAGGTGCTATCTTGCACTAATTACTAATGCACTTAAAGAGCAAGATTGATATTATTTTTTATTAATCTTGTATAATTCTCTGTCCAACAGATTGTATAGTTCCTGCACATCTTTATACTGTTTTCTTTTACCGCCGGAATGTTCCAAAAGACTGAATTCAATCAGATTCGACTCTTTAATCTTGGTCAAATGTATATCAGTCTTGGCATATTCTGTAAGGAACAACCCTTTACTGCCCATACCACCGTAATTACGTACAACTGTATTAAACTTATCAATATCTGTTGACTCAAAAATCTGAGTCTTGCATTCGACGAAGAGAAGTTTGTCCCCCATCTTTATTATTATATCGACTTCATTCTTGGGAAACTTATCATTGCATTGGTTATGATGTTTTTCAACAGGGAATACACAATTCAAATATATATTATCTCGTGTTACGACCTGCCATTTTGACAGAATATCAGCACATTTCACTTCAAACCAACCGCTATTAAACACCAATTTAATAATATTAGGAGATACTAAAGTCTCATCAATCTCTTTTTTTGCTGTTTTAATGACAAACCGAACAGAACATTTTTTCTTATCCCAAAACACATAAGAAGACTTATCTTTTACATAAAATGTCCCTTTATTATTGCTTTCCAGAGTAGCATTATCACCTTTAGAAAGAATGGTTAGTTTGTTAAAAATATCCTGATTAAGATGACGAATCTCTTCTATTTTTCTGATATTATCAATATCCTCATCTGTATAATCACTCAACATAGTATATTTTGTAAGCGGATTGCCATTAAGTCTAAATTGAACAAACATATCGAACGGAACAAAAGCCTGTTTCTCAGGATGAACAAAATCCCATATTTTATTATTCTGATCTATATAAAAAATAGAAGCATTCAGACTTTGGAAAAACATCATCGTAAAATAGCAAGACCAAATCTTAGTTCCGCTTGTAATATTAACAGAAACTTCATCATTTTTATATTTCTCAGACAGTTTTAGTGCTTCATCAGCTACTACCGGTATATCTACAGCATCAAGTATCTCCGTAACAAAATTAATCTTAGAACCGACAAATTCTTGCATAATAAACTTAACATCAGACTGCGACTCAGGCGATGCAATAAACACAACCGTGTCAGGCTCAATATATTTGATTCCATTGTAAACAGGCATTTTTTGACTGCCAACTAATGTTATATGAACTTTACTCATTTTTTTTACTCCTTATTGCATTATATCATAAGTGTTATAAAAATCAAGAGAAAAAATTCTTTTTCTATTTTTTATTAAAAAATGTCAATTATGAAAATAAAACGGTTTAATAATAAATGTAAGTGAAACAAAGGAGTACAACATGAGTGATATGTATGGAAACAAACTAATCTGCAAAAAAACAGGCAAGATTATTTACACCGAACGTGAAGCAGGTGAAATTGTAAACAAATGCCGCAGACACAAAATCTCACAACACAGAGACAAAGCATACAGACCGGCAAGAAAGTATTATTGTAAATATTGCGGTCATTTTCATCTGACACATTTTAGCAAAGCAAAGAAAAAGGAATATACTTAAATTGATGAAAAATATCTAATTCAATAAACAATAGAATTAGTAAAATAATAGCAATTATGGTTGTAAAAAACATTACTAATAAATGAAAGTCATTTAAGGAGGCATAATATGATAACAACAATCGGAACAATTATTGTAGCAGTCGGAACAGCAGTTGTAACAATCGGTAAAGCATTAGGTAAGTAAGGAATGAAATGAAAAGAGAAAATATTTTGTAAAATAATATCAATTATTGTTATGGACAATGTTAGTAATAAGTGTAAACATAATAACAAGAAGTAAAAAAAAATGAGTGAAACTGATTGGAGTTTGGAAGATTGGGCGGATTGGTATGGTGTGGATGCAGAAGATTTGGGTGATGCGATAGACTCGGATGGTTCTTTGTCATAAAATATAGCAGGAAAAGAGAAAAAAGGAGTATAAAATGAAAAAATTATAGAAATAATAAAAAAAATCATTGTGAAAAAAAATAGGTGACAGAAAAGAGAAATAATATTATAATAATGAAAATCAAGGAGTATAAAACAAATGAAAAAATTATTCATAACTACGATTACAATGCAGCCAAATAGTACACCTGTATACTCAACTACAGAAGATGCAACAATAAAATATAACGAACCAATATATTTCCCAATATCTGCTGTTTTAGCAGAAAATATTAATGCCGACGATAATATAAAAATATGCAGTATTAAGATAAAAGACAGCGATAATGCAGAGTCGGAAAACATTTTTAATGACAATTATAACAAACTCCAAAATGAAATAAACAAAATCGTGGCATTGTCAGGAGCAAAAGTTACATATACATTGATAGAATCAAATTTTATCGAGACAAAAGATGTATTTGGTCATCAATTTATGCAATTATTTGATATACTTGAAAATAAAGAAAAAATATACGCTGACATAACTTTTGGAGCAAAACCATTTGTCTTAATTATAATGAACATATTATCTTTTGCAGAGAAGTTTTATAATGCTGATATTGAAAAAATCTCTTACGGGAAAGCATCTTATATTAAAGATGCTAATGGGAAAAGCAGAATAGACCCTAATACCACAAGAGTCTGCGATATATCGGCATTGTATTATCTGAACAATATTACAGCAAATATGGATGCTGACTCAGGCGAAGAAGCAAAAGATTTATTGAGCAGATTCTTTGGGCTGTAAGAAAAGGATTGATATGAGTACAGATATTAAACAACTTGAAGATAAAATCAATAATCTGGCAAATCGCATATACAAACTCAATGAGCCGCTTGATTGGAATGAAATCCGAACTAATGTGTTTCCAAGTCAGACAGCAAGGGAGAAAGGTATGACAGGTAAAAAAATAAACGATATTATAACAAATCAAGATTGGATTATATTATATTGGAGGATGTACAATCTTGTAAGTCGATGGGAAAAAAAGTTTTATTATGCAAAAGAAGAGGAAAGTGAGTATTTTGATGGGGATAAACAATTTAAATATACAGATGTAATGCTTCAGGCTATATTATATTCTTTGTGTAAATATAATCCCAATAACGGTATATTTATGCATTTATTTAGCAAAGCACTAAAAGGTTACCTTATAAATGCCAGAAAAAAAGAAACAGATTACGATCCTGAATATGTTAAAATAAATATAGACAATAATATAGATAATGAGGAAAACAAACCCAATTATATCATTACAGAAGAAACAATATTTAGAGAGCATTCTAAGTCAAATATAGATAATCCTTATTTCCAAGATCAGTTCTCTGTTCTTGTGGACAAAGACGAAGAAAAACAAAAGCTAAATAAATTGATAAAAAATGTATGTAAAATCCATAATAAATGCAACTCAAACAGTCACAATAAAAATGTTAAAGAAACATATCTTTCTTATGAAATTTTAATATATATATTAAAACAGATTCATTATCTAAATGAGGATGATATAAGACAGATAATAACTGACTCTAAATTCTTATCATTCTCAAAAGAAGCAATATTTCATTACTACTTTGACAATCAACAAAAACCAACACTTAAAGATTATTGTAAATATTTAAATATATCTTACAATGCTGTTGCTCAAGAGAAAAGCCGCAGTACGAAAAAATTAGAATAAAAATATAGAGATTATAATTCACAGTCAATACTCGGTTATGCTCTGCATAACCGAGTATTGACTACTTCCTCATCTTCTCTTCTCTCATCTGCTCAAAGTAACGACAGACATCCTCTGATGGATGTGTGGACAGGCTTGTGCCGATAGCAGATATATCTTGTGCAAAGCAGCAGATCCATGGAGTATGTCGTCCCGGCTGGAATACATACTTGACAGGAGAGTTATAACTGATCATAATGGCATCAAGAAGCCACAATGGAAGCCGCCCAGATACATATAACGGCTTATCTTCATTAATAACAGGTATAACGCATTGTTGATAATCGTCAGTATCAGAATACACAGGTTTATCAAGCAATATGTCGATAAATACCGCATTATCAGACTCTATAACTTTGTATCTTAATGCTTTAGATTCGGTTATATCGGATTTAGGCAGATGCCTAACAGGGATATATTTCATAGTGATAGTGTCATATATTTCAGACTGTTTGTTGTTTGCATTAAGCATACAGGCAGTCATTGCCGAAAGCCAGTTGGCTCTTGCTCCGTATATCAGATATTTGTCGGCAGATGCATATCTGCCTTGCAAATACTTACAAATCTGCATGGCATTTGCCGAATCAAATACATTGGTATGTATAACCTGACCGTATCTTGTTGTCCTATCATTAGTCATACCAAGTTCTACAGCGATACGGTTGAAATCAATCTCGTTATAAGCATTGCGATACCGAGCCTTATAACCGGCTTCTTTAATGATAATATCTGCAAGTGCAGTAACGATCTCCTGTGTCGGCATTGTCTTACCTCGCTCAAGATTAGTTACACACCCTGTCAGATACGGTTCGTAGCCATATATCTGATCAGTGCCGTGCAATGACGAATCAAGGACCGCAAGACAATGACAGTTATGCTCTGTACCGACAGACTGCCAAAGTAGCCCCATTTCATGATCGGCACTTATAACTACAAAAGCATCGGCTGCCTCAAAAATCTGATGTTTATCTTCGGCAAGTTTGCCTCCTATATCGACAAGCACTATAGGAATATCATCATAACGGCTAAGTTCTTCGCATTTTTGACGAATGAAATGTATGTCGTAAGATTGTTTATTTCTGACAGTCTGTGCCATATCCTGATTCGGATAGTTGCTCCAGATGCCTTCGCCGTCGAGATGTATTCTGTCGATAAATACTCCATCTGATGGCATTATCTTGCGAAGATTGTCTATCAACACTGTCTTGCCTGAATGCGGCGGTCCGCAAAATACAATTTTCATAATTAGTCCTTTTATTGTATTATTATATTTTAGGATTGGTAATACTTATACTCTCTGAAACACACATGCCGGAAGACTGTATTCCTTGTAACTGACTCTCCATTGCTGACTTCCTGTGATATGCGTTTGGAAACAGCATATAATGGAATAATCTGATTTTTAAGTGCATAGTCCACAAGCATAAATGTACTGCCAAACTCGCCCTGTATAATAAGAACATCAAACTGTTTGGCAGACATAAGCCACTGGGTAACTTTATCAATAACCGTCATATCGAGTTTCTCTGTCGGCGGAATCTGAGACCAGATATTTTTGAGATCTTCATCAGGATATATAATCTGTGCACAGTCATATTTGGTTTCAAGCTCTTTAATCTGATTATCAGTCAGTGTGTGATTGAGCAAACAGTATGCTTTCATTTTAGTTCTCCTTTTTTTTCTTTTTTATTTATTTTTTTGTCTTACATAGTATACTAATTATTCTTAAGTGCTTAATTGACAAAAAAGTAATAAAAAGTTAAAATTATTTTGCAATAAGGAGTCAGCATGTCCGCAGCATATATTATTTCCGATACGGGGAAACTTAGCAAAGAAGGCAAGCATCTGGTGTTTCGCAAGGCAGATGGCACGGAGTCATCAATACTGCTGCATAAAATCGACAGTATAATGATAATCGGCAATGTCAGCATAAGCGGTGACGCACTGCGATTGATTAGTGAATCTGAACTGCCGATTACATTCACGGGACGAAACGGAGCATTCTACGGATCTCTGGAATATCAAACAAGCAAGAATGTCTTCCTGCATCAGAAACAATTCCAAATGTATGAAGATGAGAAGTCAAAGCTCAAAACAGCCAAGTCAATCGTCAAAGGCAAAATCCGCAATCAAATGACATTCATACAGAGAATCGGCAGGAAAAATATCACAAAGAAGGATCAGCAGCAAATTGATAATATAATGAAACAACTGAAAAAGATGTATGCCATATCGGAACATGCCAAGAATGTCGGACAGCTTCGAGGCTTTGAAGGAACGGCGGCAAGGGAATATTTCAGCGGATTCAAGTTAAACATTATTCCCGACTGGGCGGTGTTCAGCAGGCGAAGCCGCAATCCGCCGAAGAGCAATGTCAATGCCGCATTAAGTTTCCTGTATGCACTGCTTAGTCAGCGTGTATATAATGCCATTCGGCTGGAAGGTCTGCATCCGATGGTCGGAACGCTTCACGAGATGAGTTACGGGCGTGACGGTTTGGTATATGATATAATGGAAGAGTTCCGCATTCCGATATGTGATACGACATGCTGCAGTATGTTTAATCATAATGTTTTGAGTGAGAGCGATTTCCGCAAAATGACATTCTCAGATGAAGATCAGAACAGTGATACGGGTGAGAATGAGGCAGCCGCAGAAATATCTGATAACAGTACTGACGGGATATATCTAAACGACAGCGGAGTCGAGAAAGTGATAGGGCAGTTCGAGGAGAAACTGTCAGGAGAAATCATTTACGGAGCGTCAAAAGTGAAGATGTCAATAGAGAATGTGATAATAGAGCAGGTCAAAATGTATAAGAGAGTGCTGTCAGGTGAAGAAAAGGAATATGTGCCGTTCGTAATGCGATAGTTGGGAGTATTATAATGGAAGAAAAAGTATGGATTATCGCTTATGATATTAGTCATGAGAAGCGGCTGCGTAAAATGCGGAAACTGTGCGAGGATTATACGGTGAGGCTGCAGTATTCCGTGTATCAGCTGACAGGCAGGGAAGCGGTTATGGATAACTTCATTAAGAGAATGGAAGAAATCATCAATCCCAAAGAAGACAGTGTAATAATATTCGGAATGAATAAAGCGGATATGGATAAAACGAGAAAATTCGGAACGGCGAAGTCAGATGACGATGAGGATGAGAAGAAATATTTTATTTTTAAATAAAAATAATTTTTAAAAAAAACAGTTGCAAAATCCACAATAAATGTTATACTGACAATGTTCCTTGACATTTTTATTATGACTAAAGTCGGAGTGAAATGAATAGGAACAAGCAGGTTCATTGAAATAAGCATTCTGACAAAAGGCGAGATCGTGCTGCACTTTCGCAGCAGAAAGAAAACTTCCCTGTTCCCACAATGTGGGCGAATCCCCGTACGGGGATTTGCTAAGGGATTACAGATAGGACTGCGGTTTTGGCGGTGACAGCACGGCTCGGAGACGAAGGGTTAAAAAAAATGTGCTTTTGTAACTGACGCAGATACGTTAGTTAGGTGTCATTTTACGAATTTTTGCGACGCGGAATAAGAAAAAAAAATTGAAATTTTTGTAAATAGTGGATATAAAACGATTTACGAAGTAAAATCAACAACATGAATTTCGGAGACATGCGGAAGCTCGTAAAGTGTTGTGACAAAAAGAATTAGATGATTGTGTAAAGGGCAAAAAATGCAAATGAGAACAAATTTGACGGATTTTTTGGGAGACCTGCGGAAACAGGGTCGTAACTTGTTTCTACAAAAGGACTTTCCAAGGGGTCTGTCAGAATGCTTCCCTGTTTTCAAAGGGATTAAGACTTACCTGAAGAATATATTGAAGGTAGCTCACTATTATTAATAGTCAGAATGCTTCCCTGTTTTCAAAGGGATTAAGACTTTTCTAATAATTCAAAACCAAAACGAATTAATCTATCGGTCAGAATGCTTCCCTGTTTTCAAAGGGATTAAGACCTCTTTGCTCCATCTCTGTCACCTCTCTCTGAGCAAGTGTGTCAGAATGCTTCCCTGTTTTCAAAGGGATTAAGACTCATCAAGGATTTTATC
>JAFYAI010000061.1 GCA_017540815.1 Spirochaetales bacterium | reverse complement strand
GCTGCGCTCAATCGCGAAGACGAAATGAAGATTGATACAGATATGTTTATCCGCGTTGAGAATCAGGAGCATTTCATTACCAAAGATATCCTTGACTTGTTTATGGAACTCAAGGAACATCAGCTGCATAATTTCCTTAATAAATACAAAGATGTATTTATGTCACAGAAATTGTTTAAGATTGTCAATAACAAGCGAATTTTTTCAAAAGAAGCGATTAAATTCATTTATAATAAACTTATCAAAAAAGAAGAACCGCAGCCTAAACGCCGCGGCAGGAGATCCAATCAAGTATGAAACTTATCGATATAGATAGGATTCATTATTTAGAAAGCCATGTTTTCTATATAAAAGAATTCGATTCCAGTGTCGTCGTAATGGATAATAGAATGCAGATCCATCGATATGATATGCGTTTTGCGATTGAGTATAAGCCGCTTGGCGATACTGTTATTACATTTAAACAGATTAGTCCTGAATTGGAGCCTATTAAGGAAAAGATCTTGAACAAGATCAAAATCATGGATCAGGATGGGAAATTCATGAATGAATAAGTGTTCTCGGTATATCACACATTCCGAAGAAGAGACTTATCGTCTCGGTATGACGCTTTCAGAACGATTTAACGGCGGAGATGTCGTTCTGCTCGAAGGCGAATTAGGTGTCGGCAAATCTGTCTTCATCCGAGGTGTGGCTGATGCTAAGGGGATAACAGAACCTATGCCCTCACCGACATTCACGATAGTCAATCAGTATGTCTCTCCATCAAACGGAGTTACGATCAACCACTTCGACTTCTATCGGATTAACGATCCGTTTGAGTTGTATGAGATTGGTTTCGAGGAGTATATATACGCAGACGGCAGTATCTCATTCATAGAATGGCCAAGCAAAGGCGAAGAACTCCTGCCGAAGGATGTTATCCGTATCGGGATAACTATAGACGAACATAACGACAGAATAATAGAGATTGATTGGGGATCGTGATGAAGAACATATTGGTCATCGACACTTCTGATAACATACTAAAGATAGCACTGCATATAGAAGGACAGAGTTATTTCGTCTGCGAAGAGAATACTCAGCGGCATGTGGAGATACTCATCCCAAAGATACGGGATCTGTTCACCGAGGCCGGGCATTCTGTGCAGAATCTGCATGAGATATATGTCTGCTGCGGTCCGGGGTCATTCACCGGTCTGCGTATAGGCATCGCAACTGCGATCACGATGGCGTTTTCACTGCAGATACCTGTTTATGGTTTCTGCACATTCAGCGTCTATGAATATCTGATCCCGAACAGACAGATCTTAGTGCCTATCGTTGACGGCAAGAAGCATCAGTTCTATTGTTCGTTTATCACCGACCGTTTTAATCCTGACAATCAGGATGAATTGTTTGATTTTGATTACGATACCATTAAGGATACACTGTCATCGAGTCCGAAAGTGCGTGTCACATTCGCCGGCAAAGATGTCAGCCTGATAGAACAGCAGCTGCAGAATGACGGTATTGATTATGAATGGCAGTATCGGAATAACTATACTCCGCAGGAAATGCTTGATTATGTGCTGAGCCTCGGTGATAATCATAGTCTGAAATATCCTAACCCGATATACATCCGTAAAAGCGAAGCGGAGATAGAATTGATGAACAGACTGAAAAAAAATTAATTTTTTTTTATGATTTTTGGAAATATCATAAATTTAATTGCTTTTTTATAAAATTTATATTAAAATAAAGCGAAATTATTAAACCTTATATAAACAGGATATATAATGGAATTAAACAGAAATAAAGATGCAGGTTATGTCGAGTTGGTTTTCGGGCCGAGGTGGGTATATATCGCTACAGTGCGCAAATTTTTGCAGAATTTCCTATCAGTCACGATTGGCAACAATAAAAAAGCTGATGTTATATCGATGGCAGGCAGTGAACTGTTGGAGAATGCTATAAAGTATGCCAGCGAAGAAGGCACTAAGATTTCCTGCCGCTATCGCGAAGAAGATAACACTCTTACACTCATTGTGCAGAATTTCTCCAGTCCTGAGAATATCAAAGTGCTTAAAGAGCAGATAGATATTGTCAATACAGGCAATCCGGAAGAGATGTATATGAAGAAAATGATGGAAGCAGCTATGAGAGAAGACGGCGGCAGTCAGCTTGGTTTTGCCCGCATTCGATATGAATCTAACTCAGAAATATCTGTTGATGTCGATGGAGATTTAGTAAGCGTTACGATTTTGTTCCGATTAGACGCATTCGAGGGGGATTAATGGCAGTGCTGAATATCACTGATTTATCTTATGAAAATATCACATTAGCCTACTCTGAGCAGACTGATGATGACGGTGCTGTTTTCGCAAGTCTGCAGTTCAATGGTGATATGGATATGCAGGATCCTGATTCGGTTTTTATGCCTTATATACAGGATATTCATTCTCAGATGTCGCAGAATGGCATTAAGAAGATACAGTTGGACTTCCGTCCGCTTAGATTCTTAAACTCCAGTGGCATCAAACTTATGGTCAAATGGGTGCAGATGATGCTCATACTGCCGCCGGACAAGACTTATTCAATGGAGATCTTGGCTAATTCCGCAGTTGCATGGCAGGATAACTGTCTGAAACTTTTGTCTCTGCTTGCACCCAAACTTATAAAGATAAAATTATTATAAAATCTCATTTCGGAGGATCATAAATGGCTAAAGAAAAAAAACCGGTAGAAGAAGAGACAGTAACCGACGCTGCAGAAGAGGCAAAGAAAGAAGCAATAGCACAGTTGGATCAGGTGAAAGCGTTCTTTACTGAGCAGATGAGCAAACTTGACGCACAGGTAAAAGATATATCTAATAATCTCAAGAATAAATATGTTCCTCAGGCAGAGACAAAGATCAAGGAAAATTTGATAACGAGTCTTCTTGTTTCTTTTGGAGCAGGATTATGCCTTGGTCTTACATTAATGATAATGTCTTTTTTCGGCGGAAAAAAACGCTAAGTCTGTAATGCGTAAGCAAAACAGTCAGCCTATAACCGTTTGACAACATTATGAAACTAAAATCACATCTCATCCTACCTGTTACACACTTGGTGTCTAAGCGAACAAGCCGACTCTTTAGTGATGTCAAGAAGAGTCTATCCGAGAAGTTAGCCGCAGCAATAGTATTGCTTGTAGCGGTGTTGTTTGCATATACTGTTGCGTTGGGATGCGGAGTCCTTATAGCGGCAGTTCTGCTTACAATGACTAAGATCAGACTGTTCTTCGCAATCCTTATAGTTGTTGCTTATCTGTTGCTGCTAACACTTGTGACATTCTTCATCGGCAAAGGTATGATGAGTAAGTCTATAAGCGAAGACAACCGCAAAATGGATATTTTCAAATGAGCAAAAAAAAGAAAGATATTATCACTGCTACGGATTCCGCTTCGGAAGGACACAATTCACCTAAAACTAAAGAAAAAAAGCGAACATTTGTTCAGCGATGTTTATCTAATGTCTATGGTGTAATGTTTAAGCCTGTATTTGTATTCATTAGGAAGCAGATAGCAGATCTGCTTGATGATGTTAATGAGAGCATAATACAGAAAATCACCGCTGCAATGTTTCTGTTTTTTGCTATACTTATGGTCTACGCTGTTTTCATAGGATTAGGCATACTTGGTGCTGCAGCTCTTGTGGACTTTGCTCATTGGAGTTGGATCGGTGCCATACTTCTTGTCATGCCGTTCTACATCCTGCTTATGATCGTTACATTTATTATAGGCGGGGCATTACTGCATAAACCTATATTGAAAAATAATGAAGAAAAATAAAACGGGTTTATCACCCGTTTTATTTTTCTTCATTATCATTTACTTACCTATTAATAAACTCACCTATCATCTTGGCATATTCATCAGTCTGCTGTCGCAGATTATTTAGGAAGTCATTATCTTTAATATCACCAAGCACAGTTACCATTTCTTTTTCATTAAGATATGTCATGCGCTTGAACTCATTTTCATAATCTTTTTCCCGAGATGAGTATGCCATCTTATAGATATACTTCTTGATCGATGTGCTGCCAACCATCAGTTCTCTGAGTTCGTCTTCAGACCACTTGTTAATATCTGATGTAACAGTCTGCTCCAAAATATATATACAGTGACGCATTTTCTGAACAGGATAATCATTGAGCAGATCTGCATAAGCAGTGTGAATATCGGTCCAAGAGTTAAGAGTCTTATTCTTGATCCTGCCAAGCAGTTCCTGCACATTGTCCGAAGGGATCAGCTGTCCGCCTACATTCTCCCACTCGGTATATAATGGAGAGTTACTCTTCATACTGCGGAGTTCCGACAAAACTTCCCCGACTGTCATAGTCGTCAGATCATAATACGAAGCTATGCTTACAGCGACATAGTAACGCAGCATTTTCTGATAGATATTTATTGAGCGGACAGGATTTCTGATGATCGCTCCGTATTTATTCATCGCATCCTTATCGAATACAGTCAGTGTATCTTCTTCTGACTTGTCTATATTGACAGGCAGTTCCGGGTGTTGAGTCATCAGAAGTTTCGTAATCCTGCGGAACGCATTAAGCATCTCTGATGCCGTATCCGGAGCAAGATAATCCAGCTCAATGTGCTGTTCCTTGATCAGCCGAGTATCTCTCTTGCGAAACTTGTAGTTATTCCGCTCCATAGCATACATATTATGCAGGAACCAATATCCCGGCATAATGCTGATACTGTCCTCACCTGCTACAGATGAGACGAGTGAGAACGGGTAAGTAATATTCATCTCATAAGAGTAAGTACCTTTGGCAACAAGGACAAATGCTGCGAATTTGGAATTATGCTTGAAGTTACTGCACAGTCCCGGCCAAAATCCACGCTCAGCGAAAATCTCTCCATCGGCAGCACGCGAGTTATGGTTAGAGCCGATCGTAGCTCCGGCTGCGATATTTGACTGACCTTGTATAGTCGCCGCTATCAAAAATGAGTTATTGTGATGCTGCTCATGGAAAGGATATATGAGATTATTCAACAACTCACAGCAGGATATAGTCGAGTTATCGCCGAGTATAGAGTTGATAAGTCTCGCTCCGTATTTGAGCTGAGTATTGCGCCCCATGATAAACCGCACCGCTTTGCTGCCGTAGAATATCTTAGAGCTGTAGCCGACAATGCCGTTGACCAATTCTACACCCTCACCTATCTGGCTCGGTTCTTCTGCTGACGATTGGATCGTTATATTTTTGATCTTATTAGCACCTTTGATGTAAGCACTGCCGCCTATCTTGGCATCTTTAATGATACGGCAATGCTTGATCACACATTTGTCACCAACTGTGCCATACCAGCCTCTGTGTTTGTCGAACATTGACTCCGTTATCTCAACGAAACGATTCATCAGGAGATCATCATCGCGATGCCGAGACCACAGATATGCGTCAGACGGCAGCATCCCCTCAAACGGCAGCACCCAGCGTCCGCCATTCTCATTGGCGATCTCGATCTTGATACGGATTGACTCATCTTCGTCTTCTTTTAGAATGCCGTTGCCGAACTTGGACCTGTCAGAAGTTATCATCTCATCGATGTTGAACAATATACACTCGTCTCCGATAATATAATGAGCAAGATAGTTGACATTGCGGATAGCGACATTATTGCCGATCTCGCATGAGAATATCAAACTGTTGTAGATCCCGACAGGCAGACGCAGGTCATTGTATTCCAGATAACGCTTAGTCAAGTCGCCGAGATACACTCTCCCGTAGAATTCTGTATTAACAACGAGATTAGGATCGAATGAATCCGTTACATATATCTCATTCCAGTTTTCAGCGGAGTTGTTATTCTTCACAAGAGTTTCTATCTCCGAAGCCTGCAAGTTGCGATATGTCCTATTCTGCAGGTTATGATTATAATAAAAAAACTCATCCTTATTTTTCTTAATGAAATTTTTGGAGATTTTCTTCATATCATTTGATGTAACTTCACTCATATATATATATCCTGTGTTTTTTAGATTATTAAATTGTGTGCATATTCCGGCTTGCTCGATATATGTTTACTTCTCATGTAATTTTATAAACTCACCAATCTTCTTCGTATCCTCATAATGCTTAATATAGAACAAAGCAGGTCCATACTCGATTTTATTATCGGTAAAGTACTTCACTGCTTTTTTAAATGTTCCGGCATCATTATCCTCAAATGCAGCAAGCATCTTGTCAAAAAGTTCATGGACTTTCGGAGACTTGTTATCATAACTGTAAAATCTGATCGGTATATCCTTACCCTTTACGCTGAATTTGCCGATATAATGCAGCCTCTTACGGAAAATATCACCAACCGGCAGCATATTGAAACTGTTTTCACCGACCATGATCTTCGTATCGAAGAATTTATTCGTGCCTTCAAGTCGGCTGGCAAGATTGACATTATCACCGATAGCAGTGTACTCCAAACGCTGTGTGCCGCCCATATTGCCGCATATCATCTTGCCTGAGTTGATACCAATGCGGACATTGAGACCATACTGCGGAGACAGCCGCTGATTGACCTCATAACATTCAAATGCTGACTTTACAGCCATCTGAGCGTGATTAGGGAATGATGACGGTGCTCCGAACAGTGCCATCAGTCCATCGCCTAAGAATTTATTGACGAAACCGTTATTTTTGATGATCACATCGGAGAATTCTTTCAGATAGATATTCAGCACTTC
>JAFYAI010000060.1 GCA_017540815.1 Spirochaetales bacterium | reverse complement strand
GTCCGAGATAATAGATGAGTTTGTCTCGAACATCAACCGGCAGCGGCTTACCCGATGCAAGCAGTTCGGATATTCGCTTATGAGCCGCATCACGAGCAGACAGTATATCTCCGCACAGCAGGATAGTCTGCCCTGCTTTAGCACTGCGAATTTGGTCGGGATTATTATTCAGATCGATAATTATTTCTTCCATAATACTAAAATACTAATTAAATTTTCCTCTTCAATACAAACATCTTATCCTGATCTGTCGGCTCAGTGTCATTAAAGTTAGTCCAAACTCGCATCATCGTCGAGCCGAGGAAGTCAACCTTCATCTTAATCTCCGTCACATCGAAATACTGTGTCATAAAATTTAGGTCAAGTGTTGCAGGATCTTTCTGATAATTGATGATATACAGGCATGTTGCCGCACCGAGAGTTCTTTTCAGATTATTTTTATCGATGATCATATTGGCAGTACCGTCTGCACTGATCACAAGTTTGATCTGCCGTCCATCGCAGTCCTTCCCTGCCCAAGTTCCCTCATGCTGACGGCTCGGCTCAGGCAGGATAGTCTGTCTCATCTGACCGCCGCTCTGACACGAGACAATAATAATGAGCATTGCGAAAAATGGCACAATTGTGCGATAAATTTTATGCAGTTGATTCAACATTATCATCATTCTTATTATTCTTCTACGCTAATCTTCGCTCCAAGAGCAGACAATCTCTCAGGCAGACGCTCATAGCCTCGCTCTATCTGCACTACATTCTGTATAGTGCTCTTGCCTTCTGCACACAGTGCAGCGATAACCAATGCCATTCCGGCTCGAATATCAGGACTTGTCAGTTCCAATCCTCGCAGCCGTGACGGACCTGTGATCACACACCGATGCGGATCGCAGAGTATAATCTTCGCTCCCATAGACACGAGTTTATCTACGAAGAACAGTCTTGACTCGAACATCTTCTCGAAGATGAGCACAGTGCCTTCTACCTGCGTCGCCGTCACGACAGCAATGCTGACAAGATCAGGCGGGAATCCAGGCCACGGTGAGTCGTCTATCTTAGGTATCATACCGCCGTAATCAGGCATAACTTTGAGTTCCTGATGTCCCGGCACGAAGATAGACTTACCGTCTGTCTCCCAACGAATACCAAGTTTACCGAAGACCATTCTGCTCATACGCATATTCTCAGGCTGTGCATCAGTAATCTCGATCTCACCATGTGTAACAGCCGCAAGACCGATAAGAGATCCGACTTCCATAAAGTCAGTGCCGATAGTATAATCAGTTCCGTGGAGTTTATCCACACCTGTTATAGTCAGGATATTAGATCCTATACCTGTAATACCAGCCCCCATTGAGTTAAGCATATTGCACAGGTCCTGCACATGCGGCTCGCTGGCAGCATTCATTATCACTGTTGTGCCGCTCGCAAGCACTGCTGTCATAACGGCATTCTCAGTTCCTGTGACACTCGCTTCGTCAAGGAAAAGCTCTTTGCCGACAAGTTTATTCGCTGTCAGGCGATAGTTATTGGAGATCTCGATACGGCAGCCGAGTTCAGACAACGCGATGAAATGCGTATCAAGCCGACGGCGGCCGATAACATCACCTCCGGGCGGCGGCAGAGAAACTTCCCCGGCTCGTGCCAAAAGCGGTGCCGCGAATAATATAGAAGTCCTAATCCGCTTACCCAATGTTTGATTAATATCCGTTGTAGAGATACTGCCTTTAATGCTTACAACATTCTTACTCAGATGTGTAACTGTCACTCCAAGCTGCGAAGCAATCTCCAGCATTATATTGACATCTTCAATCTCAGGTATATTCCGCAGGATGACTTCTTCGTCAGTCAGCAGCGACGCTGCTATAATAGGCAAAGCGGCATTTTTATTGCCGTTAGGTTTAATCGTACCTTTTAGAGGATAGCCCCCCTCTATGATATATTTCTTACTCATAACTATCTCTATTAAATGAAAAGTAAACTTAAAAGAAAACTAAAAAAGGAAGCGGAGGCTGCCGACAAGCAGCCTCTTGCTTGAAGTCCACGCAGTGAAGAACTTATATTACTTCTTCTTCTTGTGTCGATTTGCTCTTAATTTCTTCTTCCTTTTGTGTTTAGCAATCTTTGCTCGTTTTTTCTTTTTAACTGAAGGCATATTGACCCCTCTGATATTATATATTTCTAATGGTTATATTACCATATTTTTTTACAATTATCAAGTTATTTAATCGTGCAATATTTATTTCTTCATCTTTATCGTAGTTAAAACATATCACATTGTGACAATCCGCATACTTTATCTTGCCAAACATCACATTACCGCTGTCATCGGTAGCAAACCTGCTTATGAAATGCTCCCAACTGCTGACATCAGACAATGCCGTCTCCAAAAATACCGTAACCAGAGAAGAACAGTCTGTATAAATATCAAAATCAGTATAATCTTTGTTGGAATTATAGAAATCCTCAAGCATTGACCAACTAAAATCTTCCTTAGATAAGAGCCTTCGCAGTGAAGCCACAGCATTTGCCGCTTCGCGGGAACGATACAGAGACAGGATATTGTCAGCATTACCGCACAAGATATTGAGCAGATATCCCTGCTTGCCATAGACTTTTTTCTTGAACCAGCCGTGCCGCTCATGAGCAGCCTCGTTATGCTGACTGCTCACACGATTGACCTGTATATAATCAAGCCCGCCAATATTGGTAAGAGTTCTGCCGCCGTCAATATACTCACAGACGGACGCATTCTTCTCCATAAGCACCGTCGGCATAACTATCATATCTTTAGCAGCAAGATCACGAACGCTAAGCATCCAGTTTTTCAGCATAAAATTAGTCACTGCGTGCTGATTAACAGGGAAACAAAACGCAACCGAATCCGAAACAAAACTGTCCAACATAACATTGGCAAACAGCAATGAGAATGTATAAGAGATCCTAAACGGCTCAAACCAGATATTGCTCTCAGGCATATCAGGCAAGCTCTGCTTCACAATATCAAGCTCATCTTTAGTGCAGATGACATATATCTTATCCCGCGAAAAATACGAGTTCATCAATGAATACATCTGCGAAAGCAGATTAGCCGACAAAGAAGTGTCAAGCAGTGACAGTGGTTTATCCTTGTCAAGCAGCGGATAAAAATCCGTATCGAGTTTAGGTCTGTCCAAAATCAATATAGCATTCAATGAAAACTCCTAATGATAATATATTACTATAAAATGTAATTTTTTTCAATAAAAATTTTTGAATTTAGCAATATAACATCAAAAAAATCGGGGTTTACCCCCGATTTTTTTGATTATCAGTCTTTATACAGTAAACTTAGCGATCTTTTCATTCAGTGATTGGAGCATCTTCGAGCCGTTCATGAGATTAGTATATGACTCTTCGGAGCGACGCTTAATATCGTCAGAGTTTTCTTGGATAACCTTGATACCGTTGTGTATCTTATCAGAAGACCTGCTGACATTGCCTGTTTCTTCAGAAAGCTGCTGCGTGTCATTGAGGATAGCCACCGATCTGTCTCTGGATGCCGTAGACACCTCGTTTATCTGCTGGATACCATCCAACACCTGAGAACTGCCAACTTCCTGTTCACGCATTGCATCCGTGATTATCTGTTCCTGATTCTTGACATTATTGGATAAGTCATAGATATTATTGAAAGAATTCTGCACCCGTTCAGTGTTTTCATATACAGTCTTGATACTGTCCTGCAGTTCGGTTATCCTATTCTTAATAGCTGCACCCTGCTGATTGGACTGATCGGCAAGTTTGCGAATCTCCTCTGCAACAACAGCGAACCCCTTACCTGTATCTCCGGCGTGAGCCGCTTCTATCGCCGCATTCATAGACAGCAGATCGGTCTGAGATGCTATCTTCTGGATAATATCGGCAGCCTCCTGTAAGAATGCCGACCCCTCCGTAATCGTCTTAGCAGAATCATAAGCCACGCTTACATCATTCTGTCCCTGTTCAGTTGCAGATGTCAGCTCATTGACGAACTCCATATTCTTCGACAGAATGTTATGAACCGAGTGGATATTGCCAACCATCTGTTCGATAGCACTTGATGACTGTGATACAGCGGCGACTTCATTTTCGATATTGCCATCGAGACCCGATATTGCACTGCGGATATTCTTCATTATATCATTAGCCTTGTCAATCTGACTCACCTGAGCTGATACTTCATTCTCAATGCTGTGTATCTCTGATACAATCTCTGCTACAGAGTCACGAGTCTGCTCCGAATCAGTAACCATCACATCATAAGCACCGATAAGTTCGTTAGATGCCTTCTTCATACTCGACAGCACAGATCTTGTCTCATCATGCATTATATTGAAAGAGTTATTCAGCAGACCGAATTCCTCCCTGCTGTTAATCACAAGCGGATCGACTGTATAGTCATTGTCCGACATTCTGTCAACGACATTCATAATAGCTTTAAGACGATCCAAATCCGCCTTAGACATAACAACCACATCGAGAGCCGCTATTATAACCGATACAGCAGCAACCGGGAATATCTTAGACACACACAATCCGAGAACAGTATCTGTTGCCTGCATTGTCTCAAAAACAGAAAGCGAAGACATAACCAGCAGAATCGCACCGACAATGCCATAAAAATATGTTACCATCTTACGGGTAAGAGAACCGTACTGAATATCCTGCTTGCGGAACGGCAGCCACGACACATTGTTCTCGAAAACATGCATCCACACAACATAGAAGAATATATCTGTAATCCCAAATGATCCGAATGTACAGAACCACACTGCATGCGGTATATAAGCCGCTCCAATCTTACCGGCACAATATTTAATCACGAACGGGAAAACAAACAGCCATGGCATTGTCCCGACAGACATCATAAACTGCATCATCTTGACTGCTTTATTGGATCTGTCCAAACTGTCATCAGTACCGTCGTAAGACCATATCTGCTGTTTAAGCAGCGTTGCTATCAGTGCAATATATGCGGCACTAACTACGATAAGCAGGACACAGGGCACAGACAGCAATATCTGCATCATCTCGGACACAGAGTACATACCGATGAAACACATTGTAGTCGAGAATGTAAAAATATAACTGATCTCAACCAAAACAGCTAAAACTGTATTAACAGCCTTATAAGGTATTTTCCCTTTATCCACAGCAACATAGGACATAATGAAAGCTCCAATATAAAAAATGTCTTATTTTGACTTCTTGCGGTATTTTCTACAGATATCGGTCAATTCTGCTAAACAGTGATTCCCCCACAAATCGAATGAATGATAACAAAAAAACAAGAAAAAGTCAATAAAATAGAATAGGAAAAATAATCATTTAATCACGATAGGTATATCGATGATAAATCCGTGCTGAGTATTCGGAGCGAAACTGTTCCTCATATCCTGCCAGAGTTTCTGCTGCAGATAACGGATAGTGCCGCCAAGACTTTTCGCAGCATTCTCAAGGAACAGCGGGAACAATCCCCGCCGAGCATGGACAGAGTCATCAAATGTGAAATAATCGCCGTCAAGGCTCACACTCATCGTCGTATCGGAATACATAATGCGGAATACATCACCATCGGCAGTCACAGATATAAAGATCTTCTTATTTGTCGATGAAGTCTTAAATCCTTTATTAGAAAAGCCAAACAGATTATTGAACAGTTTCTTGAATATAACCGGCGGCAAAAAAGTCGTAACATCGGCAATATTGGTCATCTCGATATAAATATCATTGCCAAGAGTCTCCTTGTAATACTCCACATATTGTTTGACCAGCTCCGCTATATTCACACGCTCAGACTCAAACTCTGACAGATCAAGATCAAAGAAATCAATATCAGCCAGCAAATCCTCTATCGCAAGCCCGGATTGATAGACCTTCTGTATATACTGGCGATTTTCTTCTGACAGAGACGAGTCCATCTGCAGAATGGAACTGTAACCTATGATGATATTCAGAGGATTGCGAATATCATGCACTATCTGAGGCATAGCCTCGCCAAATAATTTTTTATATTGCGTATTATTATCACTCATAGATATATTATATCAGAAAAATATACAAATG
>JAFYAI010000059.1 GCA_017540815.1 Spirochaetales bacterium | reverse complement strand
GAGTTACACGCTTGTGTGCCGGCATAATCGAATTCTGCGGCTTGACCGATGACTATCGGACCTGATCCGATAACTAATACTTTCTTGATATCCTTGTAGAGAGGCATAGATGATACTCCGAAGCATTAAAAAAAAATTCGGAGCAAGAGGATTCGAACCTCCGGCCTCTCAGTCCCGAACCGAGCGCACTACCAGGCTGTGCTATGCTCCGATAAGATTACTACATTTGAGTCCTATTTCAAAGTTCGTCGGGATTGTCTCAAACTTGTTCGCATTATATCACAATTCATTATTAAATTTCAAGTAAAATTTGCAAAAAAAATTGTGTTTTTTTCTACAAGCAATGCAACTCCAACTTATCTGAAACAGTAATGCTTCGCTGTTTACCGAACATATCGGTAAACTCCAATCCGCAGGCATAAAGCTGATGGTATTTCACGGGATATACCCTGCGGTTATATAATTTATCTCCTACGATAGGCTGACCGACACTCGCCAGATGCACTCTGATCTGATGCCGTAAACCTTTTACTATCGTCACTTCCAACAGATTGTAAGATCCAATCTTTTCTATAAAATCCCAATTCGTCCATGATATGCGCGGCTTACCTCTGAAACTGCCGGACATAGTGTCGATCACCATCATTTTTTTCTTATTCTTCGGGTGATGTGCAATAGGAGTATCGACAACTCCTTTATCAGACTTTAGCTTTCCGTCTGTGATTGCATTATAAGTTTTGCGAATTTTTTCATCCTGCATTAATCCGAGATAATACTCAAATGCTTTATCACTTTTGGCAAACATCACAAGTCCGCCTGTATCATTATCCAGACGATTGAGCATCCCGCCTTCGTTAGTATTATACCCATGCACATCAGCCAATCCGGGATAACACTCGAATACCAGATCACACAGAGATGATGTCTTACCTTTGGATGCGGCTAATCCCTGCGGTTTATCAAAAACGACAAGGCTCTCATCTTCAAAAACAGGCTGAATGATACTTACCTGATCCATTTCTTCCTTCCGATATTCTTTGGGAAAAATCTGTTTACATCACTCTTATAAGACACGAACGACTCTCCGTAATGATGTTCCAACAGTTCATCCTCTTTATTGGCTCGGATCACCTCTATAGGCACCATCACAAAGCCCCACAGGATAAGCAGCCAATTCTGCATCGCCAAAGCCACCGCAAACGGCATCATCATCTCACACAGATATATCGGATGACGAATCACCCTATACACACCTGAGCGAACGAGCGTGTTGCCTTCCTTGATGTCGATATTCACAGACAGATTCTTGCCGAGTTTGGCAAAGCTCATAGTCATCAGCATACACAAAAATATATAGAGCACACATCCGATTATACCGACAGCGATAATCACCCACTGGAACTCGATTATCTCGGCAGTGTCCAAGAAAACTATCGCTTTCTCAGGATCAACTCCAATCCCCATCCACATTTCGCCATTCTGCAGGATATGTAAGAATGACCCTACCCTGAAAATCGACAATCCAATCAGCACTGATGTAATATAGTTGAGATAAATCGGTATCACATTGAAAACCGTATGATAATACATCAGCACCTTGCGGTTCTCGTTTTCCTTACGATTGCGGCGGATCTCCCTAAAATTATTAAACATCATAACGAATGCACCGATAACGAGCATCCCTCTGAACAAAAAATCAAAAAAGTGAATCAACATTCGCTCCGAAAAGTTGTATTTTATAATATTAACAAATTATCCGAGTAAAGTCAAATAGAATTTTTGAGAAAAAACCAGGATTTTGCATCGCAAAATCCCGGTTTTTTCCTTATAACTTCTCCAATATTTTATTCACCAGATCAGTCTGTATAGCGTAGTCATACAGCCAAAGCTGCTTATTTGCTTCGTAATCATCAAGCAGTTTCGTCAGTCGCTCTCTCATCTCATCGGCAGTCAGCGGCGTATAGGTGCGGTTGTATTTTATCGCACGGCGGATCTCTGTAAGATCATCGCCGCTTTTGACAAGACACAGATCACCGTCGGCAGTAATCAGCTGGCGGCCATGCCGAGTCAGATGGACATTGCGATAGTCGCCGAGGTCGCGGCTGTCGATCCTCAGCGTCACCATACGATACTGCGGCGGCTGTTCCGGGATAACGGCGATCACTATGTTTTTATTATCATTGATACCGTAGAATGTCATATCCGCTTTGCCGGCACATCCTACAAAAGTAACAAGAGACAAAACTGCAAGCGATAGAGGGATAATCTTCTTCATAATACTCACTCCTTAACTATTTTCTTCCTATAATATAATAAATTAAACAACATTACTGAATCTCATTCCAGTTTAAATACGATCTCTGTCCGAACGATATTCATCTTGTCAGGCAAACGCAAGCTGCCGAATGACCAGCACCGCACTGCCGCAACTGCCGCTTCGTCGAGAGACTTAACGCCTGATGAGCGTGCTGCAACGACATTAAGGACTTTGCCGCTGCCATCAATATACGCATTCACACCGACAGTCCCCTGCTGCCCCAACCGCCGAGCCGACATCGGATATACAGGCATCTTATCAATCGTGAAGTCAGGTTTATATTCGATTATATTTTTAGAGTTTGACTTTTTGCCGATTATGCTGCCGCTCGGTTTCGCTGTCTCATTCTGAGGAGTTTCTGCAGCAGTCTCATTCTGAGAATGTGCAGGCTCGGACTTAATCTGCTCCGACTGTTCAGTGATCTCAGGATTCGTCTGATGACTCGTCTCACTGATGGGCTGCTTACTCTCTGCCGGTTTAGCCATTCCGGTTTGCTGACGGCGAGCCGTCTGTGTCTTACGAATGGATTGTTCAGGGATAATATTATACCGCTGCATCGTAAAGAATCTCTGCCCTGACTGAACATCACCCGGCACTGATGTCACATTCTGAAAACTGCCGATCCGAATGGAAAACAGTCCCGCGACAATGACAAGTGTCAATCCGAGAGCTATCAGTCTGCTTAATCGCTTAGTCTGCCGAACCGTTAGCATTGACAATATCTATAATCGTCGGCACTATCTTATCCAGCGGCTTGACTATCCGGATGTTGCCATTCTCGATAGCAATGCGAGGCATACCGAACACAACAGATGAATACTGATCCTGTGCAATCGTCACTCCGCCGGCACGCATTATATCTCCGATAGTATCGGCACCGTCTCTGCCCATACCGGTCATAATACATGCCAACGCATTCTTACCATAGACCTCCGCTGCAGACTGGAAAAGCACACTGGCACTCGGCATGTGACCATTGACCAACTCTGACTCTACCAGATCAACTGCAACTGCAAGCTGTCGGCGAACAAGTCTGACATGTGCATGCCCCGGAGCGATCAGTATCCTGCCGGGTTTCACAAGATCTCCTGTTGCCGCTTCTTTGACTTCCAGCGGACATATCTTATCAAGCGAGTTGGCAAACTCCGCAGTAAATCCTGCCGGCATGTGCTGCACTATCACTATCGGCACAGGGAAGTTCTCCGGGAATGCAGGCAGTATCTGTCGAAGAGCCATAGGTCCGCCCGTCGAAATGCCTATCACAACAATCTGCACAGGATAATGTCCGCCGTGAGCATCGGCAGTATTCTGAGGGATATATTTCTCAGGATTGAATGCAGCATGTCGGTTGAATCCTGACACAGCCGGAGATGAGGCTGCTTCAGGCGGAACATTAGCCGCTGTATAATCATGATGGACATGATGACCTTCTCCATTGTTTACACCGTAACTGTTCGGTGTACCAAGAGCAAGCACCGTCTCGACAATACTTGTCTCCATAGACTCAAGATTAGATCCGTCTTGGTTAGGCTTTACGATGAATGCAGACGCACCAAGTTCCATAGCCTGCAGCGTATACTTAGCACCTTTCTGAGCAACTGCGGACAGAATAAGTGTCGGCACTTTGATATTGAGCTTATTGCACTCCTGCAGGAACTCAATGCCGTTCATCTCAGGCATCTCAATGTCAAGGACTATAACATCCGGACGCACAGAGTCTATCTTATTCAGTGCGTAACGACCGTTCAGAGCCGTACCGGCGACCTCTATCTTGCTGTTGCGGTCTAACATCCTTGATACAAGACTGCGGATTACAGCGGAATCATCAACGATTAAAACGCGAATTTTATCTTCCATAGCAGCGTCACGCATCTCCTTTTTTATACTTTCTTCATGTATAGACACGATGAGCCGAATTTAACAAACTCAAACGGTGTCTTCATACCAAGCAGAGACTCGGAATGTCCCAAAAATAAATAAGAATGGTCATTCATACTGTTATATATATTACGAATCACATTCTGCTGTGCAACCTGATCAAAATATATGATTACATTTCGGCAGAACACAATATCGAAATTCCTCATACCGGAGTCATTTTTCAGATTATGATAGTCGAATCTGATCATCTTCTTCAGCTTATCGCAAACCTGATAGCCGTCACCGGACTTGATGAAATACTTCCTAAGCAGATCGTCAGGAATGCCTGTAATGCGGTTCGCAGGATAAAATCCTTCCGAAGCCTTCATCAGAACAGTGAATGAAATATCACTAGCAACGATCTCAATGTTCCACGCAGGACCAAGTTTCTCCGACATTATCATCGCCAAAGTATAAGGTTCTTCACCGGTTGAGCAGCCGGCACTCCATATCTTGAGTCTCTTGGAAGGGCGAGTCTTGATAATGTCATCAAGGACTTCATTCTTAAAGCTGTTTAACTGGGTCAGGTTACGGAAAAAACTCGTAAGGTTGGTAGTAACCGAATCCAGCAGCTGATTAAGTTCAGACGAGTCCTTGCGAACCTTCTCAAAATACTCACCCACTGTTATATTACCGTGCTGGCGGAGCAAATCAGAAATACGGCTGTCAAGGATAGGCCGATTAATCTCCGTAAAAGTCATCCCTGATGCATCATAAATCAAATCTCTAAACTTCGTAAAGTAATTGTCATCTAATTTAACTAACATGCAACATCCTGAGTCGAAAAAAAACTTGAAAAAAAAATCTTTTTGTATTATAATGAATAATATAACAATTTCAGAAAATTTACAATAGAATTTTGAATTTTTCTTATTTTTATTTTAAAGTAATAAAAAAACTTGGCAGCAACACTTGTCATAAGGTTATACTCATCATAAAACAAAGGAAAACATTTATGAGTGACTACAAATACGAAGAACTTTTGCGAAACAGCATAGTTGACAACAAAATCAGAGCATCTCACTTGGTTCACATTCCTAAGATGAAAGACTGCGACCATTGGGAAGATGTAACATTTATTGGCCGCGTCAAATATAAATTCAAATACTCTGAATATGACGGCGGTCTTATCAAATATCACGGCAGGATATTCTATATAAATACAAGGCAGATCACACCGCTGGCACAGTGTTATAAATGGAAAAATGTCATTAACACTCTCACCGTGATCGATGATATGCCTAAAGAATCATAAGGATGCACAATGAAAGACTTATCGGTCGGAGATCCTAAGTCTGTCCTGATCAAATTTGCTCTGCCGCTTCTCGGCAGTATGGTATTTCAGCAGCTGTATAATATCGCAGACAGCTTCGTTGCAGGTAAGTTCATCAATGGCAATGCTTTGGCTGCGGTAAGCAACGGCTACGAAGTGACGCTGATATATCTCTCGTTCGCATTCGGCTGCAATATGGGCTGCTCAGTCATCGTCGGACAGCTCTACGGAGCAAAGGACTATACTAAGGTCAAAACATGTATCAATACGGCATTCATATCTACTGCCGTTCTATGCCTGACACTGATGGGGTTGGGATTTTTATTCACACCTGCTCTGCTCCGTGCGATAGCCACTCCGAACGAAGTATTCGCTGACTCTGTGCTGTATCTGAACATCTACACTGCGGGATTAATATTTCTCTTCCTATATAATATCTCGAATGCGATATTCTCGGCATTAGGTGACTCCAAAACACCGTTTATATTCTTAGCAGTCTCATCTGTAGTCAATATCTTTATGGATATATGGTTCGTCAGATCATTCCGGATGGGTATAGCAGGCATCGCTTGGGCGACATTCTTATGTCAGGGAGTAAGCGGCATTCTCTCCGTCATCACTGTATTCATAAGGATACGCCGCTTAGAATGTCCCGACCCGCCGAAGATCTTCTCAGGCAAGCTGTTGGGCAAGATGATATACATAGCGATCCCCAGCACGATGCAGCAGGCATTCGTATCTGTCGGCAATATCGTCATCCAAAGTCTCATTAACGGATTCGGCACATTCGTCATGTCAGGCTACGGAGCAGCGGTGAAGATCAATAACTTCGCAGTATCGGTATTCGGTACTTTGGGCAATGCCGTATCATGCTACACTTCTCAGAATATCGGAGCAGGTCAGATGGACAGAGTGCGGCGAGGATTCTCCGTAGGTCTGAGAATGGCTCTGCTCATCGCGGTGACATTCAGTCTGACATACATACTCGGACGGCACAGACTTATAAGATTATTCACAGAGGATAACAAAAGCGGCACAGACTTTCTGATGATCATCTCTCCATTCTTCGTATTCGTCGCTGCGAAACTCACTTCGGATGCGGTCCTGCGAGGTGCAGGTGCGATGGGATGGTTTATGATCACGACATTCACGGATCTGATACTGCGTGTCGTGCTGGCATTCATCTTCTCGAAAGAATGGGGCTATATCGGTATATGGTTCGCATGGCCGATTGGATGGATCGTCTCGGCATCTATGTCGGCACTGTTCTATTGGAAAGGCGTTTGGAAGAAGGACAATTCATAATGCACAATTATGCACCACCACCAGATACTCAGCATTCCCCTTAGTGCCTCTAATCCGGCTTTCGAGGAAACCGCCGATAGATACGCCATCGATGGCGGCTATCTCGTCACAGACATGCTCGGCGATACGGCGGCTAAGACTCTCATCATGAATGATGCCGTTGAAATCAGACGGCAGACTTAACTCACCTTTGAGCCGGGAGTACTCAAACTGCGGCTTGATAAGTGCTATCATCATCGGAGCAATGCCATTCTCGAAGATGTGTCTGATAATGCCGACGCACGAAGTGAAACTGACATCCATTACGGCAAGGTCTATCGATGACGGGAAGTCAGCTGCGGTCATAAGCTGTATCGAGTGATTTTCATAGACGGTGACGCGAGGATCACTTCGCAGGCGATAGTCCAGCTGATTAGAGCCACAGTCCACGGCATAGACCGCCGCCGCTCCGCCCTGCAGCAGCACATCCGTGAATCCGCCGGTTGAACTGCCGATGTCAAGACATGTTAATCCTGTCACTTCGACAGCAAAATCTGTTAATGCTCCGAGCAGCTTATACGCACCGCGGGAGACATATTTATCGAATGATTTTATCCGAAGTCCGTTCGGCTTAGTCAGAATGTCATCATTGAATCTAACGCCGGCTTTGGTGACGGGTCTGTCATTGACGAGGACTTTGCCGGACATGATGAGTCCGACTGCCTCATGCTCAGACAGACCGTAATGATCCGTCACCAATTGCAGCAGGGAGACTTTCATCAGTCTGTGATCTCTGACATGCTGGAGATAATCTTATCCATAAGACCGTATTCTACGGTCTCTTCAGCTGTCATCCAGTGGTCAAGTTCGATGTCTTTGGCAACATCTTCGCGTGACTTGCCTGTCTCAGCGACATAGAGATTGATAATGCGGTCTTTAGTCTCCTGTATCTCGTTGGCCTGAATCTCAATATCAGTCGCACGAGCTTTGAAATATCCGCCGATAAGCGGCTGGTGGATCATAACTTTGGAGTTACGCGTCATGAATCTGCTGCCTTTCGGTGCAGCAAGCATTATTATCGAACCCATACTTGCAGCGAATCCTGTAACAAGAGTCTTGATCGGCGACTTCACAGCTTTGAGCATATCGTAAATGGCAAATCCTGCGAAAACCTCACCGCCCGGCGAGTTGATGATCACAGTAATCGGCTTGGTATTGTCCATCGCATCAAGCAGCAGAACATTCTTAATCACCTTGTCTGCCAGCTCCGACGAAATGTCCGATGAAATGATAATAATCCTCTGCTCCAACATCTTCCGCTGTATCATCTCTGCAAACTTGTCATCGCCCTGTTCCTTCTTCTCATCTTCATGTTCCTCTTCATTATATATCTTATGAATGTTTGACATCAATTTATGCTCCAAAAACTTTTATAATGATAATATAACAAATTTTAGATAAAAAGCAAGTTTTTTTTATCATAATTTTGTATTTCACTTGATTTTTTTTCAAAATTGTTTATAATATTATTACCGAGAGGCGGCACATTGGCGACCTTTAGGTCGCCAATGTG
>JAFYAI010000058.1 GCA_017540815.1 Spirochaetales bacterium | reverse complement strand
CATATACGAATAAGCAGCAACGGCAATAGCACCGAGCAATCCCGGTGACAGTCTCGAAGCAAGGAAGATAGCCGTAGGACCGTCTGCACCACCGATGATACCGATAGCACCTGCGTCTTTAAGTGAGAATGACAACCCCGGAACGAAGTCATTAAGGAACAATGCTCCGATCAGAGTAAAGAAGATACCAAGCTGAGCAGCACCACCCAAGAGAGACATCTTAGGATTGGCGATCAACGGACCAAAGTCAGTCATCGCACCGACACCCATGAATATCATCAGCGGGAAAACACCGGACTCGATACCGAAGTTATACACAAGACCAAGGAAACCTGTTGGTCCGGCAATACCTGCCAGCGGAATATTAGCCAAGATACCGCCGAATCCGATCGGGATAAGCAGCAGCGGCTCGAAACCTTTAGCGATACCGAGATAGATCAGCAGCAGACCTACACAGATCATTATAATGTTGCCAACACCTGCCGGCAGCATCAGTTTATGCTCCGGTTCAGGAGCTGCAACGAATTCGTAATTCTTCAGATCTCGGACAGGATCATACTTGTCGCTGTCTTTGGTGAAGTTTTTAATATTACTGATGAAGTATATACCTGTAGACTCCCACAATTTCTGCAAACCGCTCTTCTGAGCATCCGCTGTCAGAGTCAGCACATAGTCCTTAGAAAAATCTTCCGTTATATCAAGGAATGCTTCCTGCTCTACATAATTTTTCTTAAATACTTTGACATTATACTGTCCCTTCGGGAAGTTCTGCAGGATCAGCTGACCGTTTACATCAGACTGAAATGCTTTCGCTGTGCCCATATTGCTGACAGGATTGACTTTCAGTATAAACTGTTTATTTTCTTCATTTTTATTCTCTTCGGCTGTATTCTTCATACACTTCGTAACATTCATCTTGAGCGTTACAAAGCCGCTGTCGGCAGAAGTGCTTTCATCCTGAGCGAAAGCACCAAATACCGCAAAAAGAGAAACAACCAAAAAGAATGTAAATATTCTTTTAGCGTTTTTCATGATACTCCCCCTTAGCCGATTACAACAAGTTCCTGACCGGATACAACGGCGTCGCCCTGTCCTACATTGATAGCGGTAACAGTACCGTCTTTGAATGCCTTAACAGGAACTTCCATCTTCATTGCTTCCAGAACAAGCAGTTCATCGCCGTTGGCAACTTTGTCACCGACTGCAACTGACAGTTTGAGGACTGTTCCCGGCATTGGTGACTTAACAGCCTCGCCTGCACCGTTTCCGGTAGGAGCTGCAGCTGCTGTCTTCTCGATACCAGCTTTGACATCGACATCGTATGACTTGCCATTAACTGTTGCTTTGCCGCCGTTGAGTTCAACTGCGTATTTCTTGCCATTAACCGTAACTGTGTAACCGTCATTAGATGCACCGGCAGCAGCCTTCGGAGCAGCAGCAGCACCTTTAAGAACAGATACTTTGCCTTTACCCAACAGGAACTCGATACCCTTATCAACTTTGCCGTCTGTGCAGGCAGCAGAGATGAACAGGTTCTCATCTGTATCAGGCAGACCTGCTTCTTTGAGTCGCTTGCGGGCAGCTTCGATACCTTTGCTCGGATCTTTGTCATTAAGGTCTACAACTTTTTCTGTCGTAGGTTTCATATTCATTTTTTCTTCTGCCCATTTAACGAGTTTCGGATCAGGAGCAACAGGAGTCTTACCAAAATAACCAAGAACCATCTTTGCATATCCCGGATTTGCCATCTGCCAAGGACCATTAACGGCATTAAGGAATGACTGCTGAGCATAGAACTGTGAAACAGGAGTAACAGAAGTTCCAAAACCGCCTCGTGAAACAACTTCCTTCATATTAGCGATAACCTGCGGGAACTTGTCATACATATTCATATCTTTGAGCTGGTTGATAGTTGTAGCTGTTGCACCGCCCGGCAATGGAGCCTGGATCAGGATAGGATTAACTTCCTTAGATACAACATCGATTACATAATCTTTCATGCACTCTTTGAAGATCTCCTCAGTCTCCATGATCTTCTGAATGTCAAGTCCAAGATCAAAGTCTGTGCCTCGCAGAGCGTGCCACATTGAGATAATGTCCGGCTGTCCTGTTCCGCCTGAAACAGGTTTCATAGCCAAGTCGATACCGTCAGCACCGCCTTCAAGAGCAGCCAAGTAAGCAGCCAAACCTGTACCTGCTGTCTCATGAGAATGGAATCGAATCGGAGTTTTGTCGCCCAAAAGTTTGCGAGCCATAGCAACTGTTGCATACACTTTGCGCGGATTGGATGTTCCTGACGCATCTTTGAATGCCAAAGAATCAAACTCCATACCTGAGTCAAGTATTTTTCGGAGAACCTTCTCATAGAATGCTACATCATGAGCACCTTCACAGCCGTAGGGCAGTTCCATCATTGTAATAGTGGTTTCGTGGAGCATTCCGTATTTCTTAATGCTCTTAGCAGAGTCGATGAGGTTATCAACATCATTCAAAGCATCAAAGTTGCGGACAACATTCACACCATGCTTAGCGAACATCTTAGCGTGGAGATCGATAACATCCCGCGGCTGTGAGTTGAGACCTACGACATTAACGCCTCGTGCGAGAGACTGCAGTTTAATATTCTTATCAATCGCATCAACAGCAGCTCGGATCTTATCCATTGTCTCGAAAGCATTCTCATTACAGAAGAAGATCGGAGCCTGAAATCGAGCACCGCCCGCTGTCTCAAAATGCTTAATACCTGCTTTTGCAGCAGCCTGCAAAGCAGGAATAAAATCATCTACCAGAACTTTTGCACCCAAAACGGACTGAAAACCGTCTCGGAATGATGTATCCATTACATTTATTAGTTTTTTAGCCATTTTATTATCCTTATATTAGTTATTTACGATTATAATTTTCATTTTGCCTGAGCGGCAGCCATCGCTATCGCTATCGCTATCTCCGTGTCATCACTGACCGCCTTTGCAGCCGGTTTCTTCGCCGGTGCGTCAACTTTTTCGGGATGTTTCTTATTGTATTGCTGCACGATAGCCGACATCGCATTGACGACGAATATCATGACAACCAAGAATGTGAAAACTATCCCCATGCCATACAGCATAAGCATAAGTCCTTCTGTTATCATATTGGAACTCCTTGTTAGAATAAAATGTTAATTTGATTGCGAAAAGAAATCCGCACTATACTATAGAATTTATTTTCAAAAATTTCAAGTGGAATTTGAAGAAATTTGTGTAAGCATTTTGAAAATTTAGATTTTTTATAAAAAAATCTAAATTTTCAAAAAAATAATATTTTCTCTTGACATTTACCGCAAAAAATTTAATTATTATTATAGTATATTTTCCATTATGAGAATGAAGGAGTTAAACAATGAGTACGACTATTCTGTTAGCTGATGACTTGTCATTTATGAGAATGGTACAGAAGGAAATATTGGAAGAGAAAGGATTTGAGATTGTTGCGGAGGCTTCCGACGGTTTGGAGGCTATCGAAAAGTATGAGCAGACTCGACCGGATATTATCATTCTGGATATAACGATGCCGAATATGAATGGTCTGGATGCGATGCATAAGATCTTCGACATTGATCCCAAAGCCCGTATCATAATGTGTTCGGCACTTGGGCAGCAGCAGCTCATCGTTGAAGCGATTAAGGCCGGAGTTAAAGACTTCATCGTCAAGCCGTTCAAGCCGGAGCGAATTTTGTCCGCTATTGAAAAGGCACTGAAATAACATATTCATTCCAACAAATGAAAAAAATCAAAGTTCTCAATATCGATGACTCTCCGATATATCGACAGGTGTATCGTGAGATTATTTCGTCTGATCCTGAGTTTGAGTATTGCGGATATGCGTCAAACGGTAGGATCGCTATTGAGAAGATCCCGATCGTCAAGCCGGACATCATCACGCTCGATATAGAGATGCCTGAGATGGACGGCATTGAGACGCTTCGCTATATAATGGAGCATTTCCCTACTCCGGTGATAATGATCAGTTCATTCACGAAAGACGGAGCGGAGATCACATTCAGGGCATTGGAACTTGGAGCTGTGGACTATATCCAGAAGCCTGAAGTGAAGAGCCTCGTCGAGAATGTGCGTCTGCTGGAAGATGTAATGCTCGCGAAGCTCAAAGTCTTTGCAAACTTTCAGTTACCCGGCAAGAGACAATTCAAACAGGTATCAGAGGACGACGGGCTGCCGGTCATCGGAGGACTGCCGTCATTCGGCATACCGAAGATGCTTACCAAACCGATAGATGCGATCTGCATCGGCTCTTCGACAGGCGGCACAGTTGCTCTGACTGACATCCTGCCTAAGATCAACAAAAACATCGGCGTGCCGATCTTCGTAGTGCAGCACATGCCCAAGCTATACACAAACAGTTTCGCTAAGCGGCTCGACGGATTGTGCAAACTGCATGTTGTTGAGGCACAGGGCGGAGAGATCCCCGAACCAAACACGGTGTATATCGCACAAGGCGGTTATCACATGAAAGTCCGCCGCAAAAATTCATTCTCAGCCGAAAAGATCATATCTGTCGAAGACTTCGACTCCGGCAAATCGCACAAACCGTCGGTAGATGTGTTGTTTGACTCGGCAGCAGATGCTTACGGAGACAGGCTCATGAGCATCATACTCACCGGTATGGGCTCCGACGGAGCTGCCGGCACAGCCAAGATCAAAGATCACGGCGGCTATACTGTCGCTCAGGACGAGGAGAGTTCCGTAATATTTGGGATGCCGGGCAGTGCGATCAAGACAGGCAAAGTGGATCGCATCATCCCGCTGAGCCATATAGCAGATTTTATAAATAATTTTGTCAAAAACAGCAATAAATAAACAATACTTTTAATTATGAAAAAAAACTTTTTCGGTCTTGTGAAACAAAACCGAAAAAGTTTTTTTAATTGACAAATGCACCAAAAAATTCTATAATTCTCGCCGTAATAATCAAATGGAGTTCAATGTGAAATATCTCATCTTAGCAGGTGGAAGCGGAACAAGACTGTGGCCGCTCAGCCGCAACCGATACCCTAAGCAGTTCTTATCACTTATTAATGACAAATCTATGCTGCAGAATACCGCTCTGCGTGTATCAGAACGCGGCGATGATATATACATCTGCACCGGAGCCGGCACATCTCACATTATCCGAAACCAGATAAGGCAGATATATCCTGATTACGCTGACTCTCATATCCTGCTTGAACCTATCGGACGCAACACCGCTCCTGCGATAGCCTACAGCTGCCTGTCATTCAATGATGATGACATAGTTGCAGTACTGTCTGCTGACGCATATATTGCCAAAGAAGCTGAGTTTAACAGCATATTGACGCAGGCAGCCGGCATAGCCGCCGACGGATATATCGCTACGCTTGGCATCGTCCCAGACTCACCTAAGACAGGATACGGCTATATCAAACGCAGCGAAGCTAAAATCGGAGGCGGCTACAAAGTAGACAGATTCGTCGAGAAACCGGACTTGCCTACTGCACAGAAGTATCTACGTGACGGCTCATACTATTGGAATGCAGGCATATTCGTATTCCGCGTCAGCACATTTTGGGCAGAACTGTCCAAATACGCTCCGTCCATCGCCGAGACCTCTGCACAACTGCGCAGCAAGATCTCCAGCGGAGAACATATCACAGCCGATGATTATGCACAATATAACAATATCTCGATAGACTACGCCGTGATGGAACATTCTGACAGGATCGCAGTCGTTGAAGCGGATGTCGGCTGGAATGACATAGGCAGTTTCAAGTCACTTTACGACCTGCTGCCTCACAATGCTGATGACAATGCGTGCAGGATCAGTCCTGATAAGTTTATAAGCATCGATTCACAGCACAACTGCATATATGGAGGATCCCGCACAATTGTGACACTCGGTGTGGAGCACCTCATTATCGCTGATACACCGGATGCACTGCTTATCGCCGACACTGAGCATTCCGAGCAGATCAAACAGGCTGTAAACATTCTCAAAGACCAAGGCTCTCCTCTCATCGACAAGTCAGTCGTATCGCACAAGCCGTGGGGTCAGGTGCGTCATCTGTATGATGCCGACAATACCGAGGTAACTCAGATCACTGTCTCAGCGGGGTGCAGCATTCCGGCACATTACCACAAGTGGATCAGTGAGAATATCACGATTGTATCGGGAACTGCACAGATCACTATTAATGGCACTAAACAAATATTGAATAAAACAGAATCGCTCCGATGCAAACAGAACGAGATCCATCTCATAGCAAATGCCTCGGACAAAGAAGATCTGCAATTCATAGAAACAAAAACCGCCGCTCATCTCGATAAAGACGATATATTTTATGTATGAGCCGCAAGCAATACTAAAGGAGTAACTATGTCAGACAAGACAATTATGCAGGAAATCGAAGGCAGCCTTATCTCCATCATCAGAGATGGGCTGAACAACATCGCCGCCGGAGAATATCAGATATTGTTAGAGCATCCGCCTACGAGGGATATGGGAGATATTGCATTCCCGATGTTTAAGTTCGCCGGACAACTGCGGATGAAGCCGTTCGATATTGCAGCGAAACTTAAAGCTGACATAGACAAGTCCGAACTTGTTGCCAAATCCGAAGTAAAAGGTGCATATCTTAATGTATTCCTCAATCAAAAAGCAGTCGCAGCACGGATTATCGGAGCTGTGTGCAAAGCAGGCAGCAGCTTCGGACGCAAGCCCCGCAACGGAGTCAAGATGCTCATCGAGTTCAGCAGCCCTAATACAAACAAGCCGCTGCACCTCGGTCACTGCCGCAATAATGTTATCGGAGATGCAATCTCCCGCATATATGACTTCTGCGGCTATGATGTGATTAAACTCAACCTCATTAATGACCGAGGCATTCATATCTGCAAGTCCATGCTGGCATATAAACTCTTCGGCAATCACAGTACACCTGAGTCTGTCGGCAAAAAGAGCGATCACTTCGTTGGTGACTATTATGTCCGCTTCGCAAATGAAGCGAAAGCCAATCCCGACTTGGAAAATCAGGCTCAGGAAATGCTGCGTAAATGGGAAAACCACGATCCGGAAACATTGGAACTTTGGAAGCAGATGAACGGCTGGGCTGTCGGCGGTATTAAGGAAACTTACAAAAGAATGGGGATAGAATTCAGCGATATTGAATACGAATCCAATGTTTATATGTATGGTAAAGAGATTATCGAGAAAGGTTTGGAGAAAGGCGTATTCTACAAAGAAGCCGACGGCAGTGTATGGATCAATAACGAAGATGTAGGTCTTGATAAAAAGATCGTCCTGCGCGGTGACGGCACGAGTATCTATATCACTCAGGATATTGGCACGGCGACACGCCGCCATGAGAAGTATAATTTCAGTCGGCTGATGTATGTAGTAGGCTCTGAGCAGATATATCACTTCAAGACATTGTTTACGATATTCCGCAAACTCGGCTATGATTGGGCTGACAACTGCTATCACCTCTCCTACGGCATGGTCAACCTGCCCAACGGACGAATGAAGAGCCGCGAAGGAACTGTCGTCGATGCGGACAATCTGATCGACCTACTCTACGATATGGCGATGGAAGCGATCAATGACAAACAGCGTATAGCTGACGAATCTAAAAAATCCGACATTGCGGATAAAATCTCGCTTGCTGCATTGAAATACTACCTGCTTAACTTCTCTACCGGCAAGGATATAATATTCAATCCAGAGAAATCGCTTAGTTTCGACGGCAATACAGGTCCGTATATACAATATACAACAGCCAGAATTAACTCTCTTATGAAGAAGGCAGGACAATTCAATGCTGATAATGATATTTTTGCGGATTACACATTCAACGACGACGAATGGGCAATCATCGCAGGTCTGCTCGACTATGAGAAGGCTGTAACATCTGCCTGCACACAGAATGCACCTATAGAGATCTGCTCATATCTCTACGATCTGGCGAAGAACTTCAATAAGTTCTATCACGACAATCAGATCCTTAATTCAGACAATGAGTTGGCAAAAATAGTCCGGCTACAAATGGCAAAAGCCGTTCTGAACATTCTCACAGGCGGACTGCAGCTTCTGGGCATATCGCCGCTGGAAGAGATGTAAAAAGTCAAAATGTCATGCTGAACTTCGCCCGACACGATGTCGGGTGTGCAAGCGGCTGCACGGATGCGTAAGCCGTCGCTGTTTCAGCATCTCTACAGTTGTAATGAGCCCCCGAAACGAGTTCGGGGTG
>JAFYAI010000057.1 GCA_017540815.1 Spirochaetales bacterium | reverse complement strand
CATCGGTATCTTCGATGCCCGAGCGTAATTGCGGTTGTCCTGCTCATTCTGCGAAGAGTAGAGATTAGGATCGTCGGCCGTTACAATGACAAGACCGGCCTTAACCCCCATATAGCTCAATGTAAACACGGGATCAGCTGCAACATTCAAGCCGACATGTTTCATAGTCACAATTGTGCGGGAACCGGACAAAGCTGCACCAATACCAACCTCGGCTGCAACTTTCTCATTGACAGACCATTCTGCATAAACACCGTCGTATTTGACGAAGTTCTCCAAGATCTCGGTAGACGGTGTGCCCGGATAACCGACTCCGACCTTACATCCGGCATCGAATGCACCTCTGGCAATAGCCTCATTCCCCGACAAAAACTGTTTGGTTATATTTCCCATGCTTACCCTCGATTTGACTTAAATTATATTTTTTAGTTATTATATAAAAAGGTTTCGCTCAATGCGAAACCTTATATACATTCAAATGATTACCCGAGAGGGGACTCGAACCCCTATGGAAGTACATCCACTAACACCTGAAGCTAGCGCGTCTACCAGTTCCGCCACCCGGGCATAAGTATTTATGTTGCTATTATAACATATTTTAATAATTTGTCAATTATTTTCGGCAATATTTTTATAAAAAAAATGCAAACTACTTAATCTTCCCCGGCACGAACCTCTCATCATACATTCGTATCACTTTCGCAGCTTTATCTTCATCACCTGCAGCCCGATATATATCGACGATTTGTCGAACTGCTTTCTCTACCCAATACGGCTTGCTCGGATAAAGATAAAATATCTTAAGGAACTCCGCTGAGGCTTTCTTCTCATTGCGTAAGCCGAGACATGCGGAGGCTTCCAAATACTTGAACTCAGGTGACAAACTTGGGAACTCCTTCTCCGGTATCTTAGATGTGCAGGTCAGCACCTGAGAGAACTCACTGTCCTCACTCTCCATGCGTATATATTTGAGCAATATCTGCCGAGAAAGAATATTGTCGATCTTCTTCTGATTGACCAATCCGAATACAGCCTTCTTATACTTCGCCCGATTGCCGTCAGCGAAATACTCCGCTGTAACATTAGCATAGTCATGAAGCAGAGCATTCTTAAACTGCGATGACAGTTCACCGCACTTATCAGTCTGCCCCAATCTGAATGCCAACTCAAATGCGGTAAGCAGCATTATATCTGATATACTGCGACCGATAAGAGTCATCGCTATATCAAGTGCCGCCTGATAATCACCGCACTCCGTGTAGAAGTCGGTCATCAGCGTAAGTTTAGCATTCTCATACTGACTGAGATACCCCTTGCTCATAATGAGATCAAAGTAACGCTTAGCTTCATCCATATATACGCCATCATAGAAACTTTTGCCAACGAAGTAAAGCGTCGCAGGATCAGTCTCCTGATAGACAGTCATAGCAGTCTCCCCATGTCCTATACTGATGAATGCTTTAAGATATTCATTCTTGATCGCCAAAACCTTCTCAGTCTGCTCTTTCTTATAGTCAGTCAGGAATGGCTTGGCAAGGCTGTATTCTTCTTCGATACCGTCCATATTCTTATTCTCGTTGCGTGACAGCACAGACAGATATATCATATCCAGCATATACTCGGAGCGGCGATTTTGCTCAACGACCTGAGCATTGATAACAGTTCCCTCAGCAGACTTTGTTTTGTAGTTGGCATAGTAGAGCACATAAGCAGCATAATCGCCGATATTCTTCCTGTCGGTAAAATACGACTTAATCTCGTCATACTTCTCAGGTTTGAGCAGAGAGTTTGCGACTTTAGTATACAGCTGCTCACTCGGACCTACTCTGTCGATGTAAGATGAGTAAGTCTTGTATGCGTTATTGTAATCCTTGATATTGTAGTAAGCATTGCCAAGCTGCAGCAGCACAGGAGCATACCGCTTCGGAGCCGGTGAGAATGCCACATATTTTTTATACGACTCTATCGCACTGTGATATTCTCTTATAATGAAATACAACTCGCCTTTCTCCGCAAAACTTTCGCGATATATATCATCATCTTTTTTCTTATTTTGGTCATATTTCTGCAGTTTGGACAATTCAACAATTGCCCTGTCGTATCGCTTATTTTTCTTCAAAGTCATCGCCTGCATAAACAGCACCTTGTCGTAGTGTTCATCACCGACGAACTCGGAGAGCCACATCGCCATTACTTTTTCTGATTTCTGATAATCTCCGCTGTTGTAGAATGTTTCAGCCATTTTATACAGAATGTTGTTTCGTGCGTCAATACTGACATTTTTAAGTCTGTCGAGATATTCGTAGAATGTCGTGATAATATTTGTCTTGCCGAGCCTTACAATACAGTTGAAATATAATTGGAAGTTCTCATCATTCAGGCTTGATATGCCTACCTTATTGAACCAATCAAATGCTTTGGTGAAGTCATTTTTGCGATAATACATATCGCCGAGCATCTGCATCATCGATTTATCCTTGTTGGGATACCCTTCCAGAGACTTTATAGCCTTATCATAGTCGCCGTCAGCAACAGCCAGCGATGCGATGCGAACCAATATATCTTTATCTCCGCTACGTGCATACACATCGTTAAGATATTTGATCATATTCTGCGTGTCCCCCAACTTGCCATACGCCTCAGAGATAAGCAGATACAGCGACTCGTTGTAGTAAGCAATATTATTACTGAAGAATGAGATCGCTTCATCGTATTTGCGCATTTCATACATAGACAGGATATAATTATACTCGACAAGGATCTTATCCGTCACATTAAGCTTCGGCTCTTCAAATATCATCCTGCACATCTCGGCTGCATTCTCATAGTCCTGACCGGAGATGTAGTAGTTCAGCAGATACTTCTCGATGTCATATCGATACACTGTGAAATGAGAATGCCGAAAATAATCATCAGCCTTAGCAAGTGCTTTCTGATATTTTTTGAGATTTATATTATTAATGATAGAAATGTAAAGCAGTTTCTCGTATTCCGCTAAGTCGGACTGTTCGGTGACGACATTGCGTTGGAGAGTCAGAGTCAGATAACGCTCACTCTCAGCGAACTGCCCGATGGAGAAACATCCCAATGTCAGATAATGCAGCACATCGTTGTAGAACTCAAACTTCGGATCAGCGGCAACTGCCGTCAGATGCTTGACCGCACTCTGATAATCCTCAGTCTGTATCTCGGTCAGAGCCAGATAGTAAGTCGCCCTCTGCCGATACATTGAAGTCGGATAATCAGTCAGGAACTCCGCAAACGACTTGCCCGCCACATCAATGAAACCGTCATTGTATAGCTGCAACGACATCTTATACTTATCTATCTCTCCGGAGAATGCCGCCCCCACACTTATCAGCAGCAGACATAATGAGATCATGGTTTTCATGACGACTTTTTTCATAAGGATACACTCACTTTCTATGAGGATGTCACATTCGCGGCGGGAAATACACACTCGATGTTGTGCCTTTAGTGCCGTTATAGCTGACCTCAAGGAAAAGATTAATCGGCTCTTCGCCAAATCTCGACACCGCCTTAGAGCGGTATGACAGAATAATCTCTTTACCTTTCTGAGCCTCGATCTTAGTCATCAGATCCTGCAGATCTGCTTTTTTATAAGCATCGCAGTAGATACCGTCTGTATTGGCAGACATAAACTGCAGCAGATCAGATACATTGCCATTGCGGAATGAAACAACATTGAGAGTTATATCATTATTCGCCAGCAGAGACTCTGCATCATCAGTCTTGAACTTATTGAAGTTATTCTTAGTTTCATCGCCGTCTGTAACAAGGATGATAGCTTTATGGCTGAATCGGCTCATCATATAATAAGCGGCATTCTTAATGGCGAAGCCTATATCTGTCCAATCGGAGTAATTCACATTATCAAGAGCATCAAGTATCGTCAGCCGCCCCGTTCCGAAATCACACAGCGTAACGGCATCATCTTCATTGACAGTCATAAATGACACATTAGTCGTATCAGCTTTATTCTGCAGCCAACGGTCAAGGATAATGCTAAAATCAGAAGCATATCGCCGCATCGAAGTCTTGCAGTCATATATGATCACTATATCATCGATCTCATCACGGCGCTGCGTATTGACAGAACCGACAGTCGGGATATGAGAGCCATTCTCATACACGCTAAAGTTAGTATTATCCAATCCGACAGGCACGGACAAGTCATTATTGACGACTTTAACTGCGAGATGAACAGTCGGATAGTTATCCGTGAAAACGCGCTCGACATTGACATGGAGATTAGTATATCGTGAATACTCCATAGACAGCACATACACCTCAGACTTGTTGAAGTCACTCACGATGATATTGCGGTCTCCATCCACAGCGAGAGACACACCCATATCAAGGCGGCTGCCAAGTTCATCGATAACATACCACAATGACGAATCCGGCTCAAATGCCCATAACTGTTTCTCACACAGCACAAGCAGCCGCCCGAATGCGTCTCTTATGACATCTGTCGGTTTCTTCAGATTGCCCTCGCCTACAGTGCTGACATAGTTGCCGTTAGTATCGAATACTACAACACGGTTAGCATCTCTATCACATACATATATCAGTCCGTTCTCATAGAACAGCCCTGTCGGAGACTTCAATCCGCCAATCTCGGCAGTATCAGAACCGAATGAGAACAGAGTCTCACCGCTTTCTTTGTATTTATTGATACGCTTGTTACCAAAGTCTGCAACATAGATATTGTCTTCATCATCTATGGCGAGGCTCTTAGGTCCGATCAGACCTCCGCTGCCCAATCCCTTATATCCGATACGACGTTTGGCGAAACCGTTGTCATCCAACTCAATTATGACATCATTCTTATAGTCGGAGACAAATACCGCACCGCGGCTGTTCACGGCAATACCAAACGGCTGATCAAATCCGCCTGTCACCGGCAGTATCGATCTCAGATGATGCAGATTAGCATCAAGGACTACGATCTTGCTGTCAAGGAAAGAACATATATAATAGTTATTATTCGCATCTACTGCGATCTGCGAAGGCTTAAGGAACAGCGGATTTGTCTTGTCATTGTAATATCCGCGGATAACATCCCTCAGCAGATAACCTTTGCTTAGGAATATCTCATCAAGTTTGCCGCGGCTGTTATACAGCAGAGATATTTTATTCTTCAGTTCCCGACTCTGAAATCCTTTCTGCAGGAGAGCATTCCACTCAAACAGTGCATTACGCTCATAGCCGGCTTTGCGGTAACTCTCACCAAGCCAATAGCGAGCCTTGTCATTATCCGAGTCGAATGAGATCGCCTTAGTAAAATAGATATACGAAGACTCATACCTGCCGGCATTGAATGCCCGAATACCTTTGCGGAACTCATCTGCTGAGAACTCACCACTTAGGTCTATCTCATTCTGCGAAAATGCAGAATACGGGAATAATGCTATCATAAGCACTGCCAATGCTGTATATAAATGAAGAAATACCGATCTCAAATCAAACTCCCCTATCAATATGACACACTCTTGCCAAGAACAGCATTGTAATGAGCCTTGACTTCTTCATTGTTATCTGACAAATCAAGAGCCCGCCTAATGCAGTCCACCGAAGAACGGATGTCTCCTTTCTTGTAATAAGCCCAACCAAGCGTATCAATATACGCTGCGTTATCCGGTTTAATCCTGACAACTTCTTTTATCATCTCCAATCCGCGTTTCACATCTATGCCGTAGTCACACAACAGGAATGCGTAAGTATTCTTAGCATTGAGATTGTAAGGATCTTCGTCATAAGCACGCTGTGCATACTCCAAAGCCTGATCCTTATCATCAAGATGATAATAAATCGATGAAAGAGCAGCATAGACCTGTATAATATTGAGATTCTTCTCTTTGACTTTAAGAAACTCATTCTCAGCACGCTCATAGTCACCAGTCGTGAAATAAATATACCCCAACAACATTCTGCATTGCTGCGTAAAGAGGAAGTTTATATTCATATCAACGATAGATTTCAGATGAACGACGGCCCGCTTGAAATCCCCCCGTCTTGTATATGCCAAGCCAAGATAATAGTTCGCCTCCGGATTAATCGGATCCATATCCAACACCTTGCCGAACTTTTCCAAAGAATCAGCCACATTATGCCTGTTAAACAGCAGAATGCCTTCTTTTAAGAAATCATTAATTTGTTTTTGATCGACTGATTTAGCCGCCATTTATTGTATCTCCCAACTGTCACCACGAACCGATTCCGTGGTCTCAATATATGTTCACAAGATGCCGAAACAGCGACGGCGTACACATCCGTGTCGCCGCTTGCACACCCGACATCGTGTCGGGCGAAGTTCAGCATGACATCGTAATATTATATCCTATTATTATTATTTTGTCAAAAAAAATATTTTCTATAAAAAAAATAAAATTATTATTGCACAATATCGATTTTTTAGTTATAATACAACATATAAAATGTCAAAAATGTTCTGTAACGGGAGGGCACAGGATGTTTTTTCGCATCGGCAAAACATTCGCATAACAGTCTATGCCAAAATTTACTTATAAATTTGAAAAAGTACTTAAGATCAAAGCCGACATTGAAGATCAGATCAAGCAGGCTTACGCATTCTATGTGCAGAAAAAGGCATCTCTGCTCAATGAGAATGAGGCTATGCAGAGCAACTACTACGAAAATAAGTCGGACTATATTGCAACTCTAAAACCTGGCGACAGGATATCCGTAGCAGATCTGCAGTCAGCAGAAGACTACGGTGCAGCAGTGCAGATCCGTATCAAAAACAATCTCAACACGGTGAGCCAACTCGATGTGCAGATAGAAAAACTTGCCAAAGAACTTCAGAAAGCCACTGCGGAACGCAAAATGTTTGAGAAGCTAAAAGAACGGGCATACAGACAATATCAGGAAGAGCAAAGTTATCTGGACAGCAAAGAACTCGATGAGATCGCGAGCAATAAGTATTATGAGACACATATAAAGGAAGCAAAATGAGTGACGGCATAAGCGGTGTATATAACAGGATTAATGAGATCAGAAGCGGAGCGGCTAATCTGAGGAATTTCGCAAAACCACAGAGAGTGACGGAGTTTGAGCAGTATCAGGCACAGCGTTTTCAGCAGATGCTGGAGCAGGCCAATAAAACTGACAAGCAAAACTCGTCCGCAGCAGAGACGAACTCTCAGTCGGTGCCGCATTCTGCTAATGGCGGTCAGACTAAGACTCTCATCGTGAATAATATAGCCCTGCCCGACTATGACAATGTGTATAATGAGAATGACAGCGACCAAACCAAGATAGACAAGACTATCTCTGCGGTGAGCCGCCGTTACCATGTAAGTGAGGATCTTATCCGCAGTGTGATTAAACAGGAGTCAGGATTTAATAAAAATGCAGTGTCATGGGCAGGAGCAGAAGGGCTTATGCAGTTGATGCCGCAGACTGCTAAAGATCTCGATGTGACTGACTCATTCGATATATTTCAGAATATTAACGGCGGAGTTAAATACCTTCGTCAGATGTTGGATAAATATGATAATGACTTGGAGAAGGCTCTTGCCGCTTACAATGCGGGTCCGCATAGAGTTGATCAGGCAAACGGTGTGCCTAACATACGCGAGACGATCAACTATGTTAATAAAATCAGGACTAACATTCTAAAAGAAACTGACGACAAGCTGTAATAGTATATAAATATGGAAGATACAAATCAAATAAACAGACAAAAATATTTCAAATACCAATTCGATATAAGCACAGGCAGTGAACTATACGGCAATAATGTCACTGAGCACGGATCTAAGATTATCACATTATTTGCTGAAGTATACGCATCGCTTGTCAAACTATACGGCACAGACATTACCAAGGATGCAATGCTGAAATTTGAAAACTGTGACACATTCAAGAATTGGTTTTGGAATGTCAAGCATCGTCTCGGTACTGTCATTCTGCGAGACCCTCAGTTTGACGACATCGGACTATGGCTCGGCAAGGGACTGTATCTGAAAATCATCCTCTCAACGATAAAATATAACAATCTCATACTGACACATGACAATCTGGCACGGCTTATCGCTCGTCAGGATAAACTCATTAAGAAATTCGTAACAGAATGCGATAAGAAATATTTCACAGCCAACTGTATATGCAGAACTGCCACAGGATATACGATACTCGGCGAGAATGTCTGCATCGGCAACTGCAGCAATCTCGAAGAGATCAATTTGATATAAAGATAAACTTACAACTGAGGTGATATTATGACTTTACAAAAAGCAATGCGAGTCCGATCCGAACTAAAAATGGCTGCTGCTCATCTGAAATCACTGCTTGATGCAGTGCCGTTTAATATCGACTGCGAAGGCGAAAACGCTCCGAGTGATGAGTTTCTCGCCGACAAGCGTGCCGAAAAAATCGCAGGACTTGATAATATGTCATATCAGGAACTTATCAGGAAGCTGTTTGTCCTGACAGATGAGTGCACTAAACTCAATACCGCTATCGAAAAAGTCAATATGCAGGGGCATATCCTCCTGTTTAAAGAAACTGCAGTCAAATCCAAGATAAGCTACATCGACTATCTGATAAGCAAACAGCGAAATATCAAAGCGAAAACTGTCATTACGAAGACAGACTATAACGAAGTGGATAAAAACGGCAATTATAAGAAAGTAGAGACAAACTGCTACAGTTATCCTATGATCGATGACAGCTGTTTCGGTATGAGTCTCGTCGATTACCGCCGCAAACTCAACGGTAATTTGTCGGATATTCGCGATGAGATCGCAGCATTCAATGCTACGCAGGATGTAGAATATGTTCTGCCCGGCGGTCTGCTCTAATGTGATTATTAAAAGGACGCAAAGACTGACTTCCGCATTTGATTCCGATTATTATATCAGGATGAGAATGTGCAGGTTCGTCGGATAAAGTGTATCAATGTATCACTGATGATTATATCAGATCATCCTACATGGTAAATTGGTTCTCGAACGCTTGTCCCTAAAGCTGTCGTGTGTTTAATACTGTATTGATGTAATATTTTATTCCCTTGACCGCGTTATTTTTTTTGTTTTTTTGGTCGGGGCTTGCGGCGGGATAACCGCCTGTTGAGTTTATCCTTATCACATTATTTCAACACTGCAACAGTCCAAAGGTTTAATGTTTCAACACTTACTTAGATACTCTGATACATGCGTCCAGCCCCGCCTGCCTTCGGCAGGCGGGGTTATTTTGTAGAAACACGCACGAGGTTTTCGGAGAAAACCTCGTGCGTGTTGAAATATCAGATTGCTTTGGGAATAGTTGTATTTTACCACCAAGAACATCGCTGGTTTGGCGATTTTTATTCTATATATATTTATTCATCGATTTAACAAATTGAGATTTTTTATAAAAGAGAAATGCTGATCTGCTGTAACGACTGTAAGATTATATGTCATCGCACACGCTGCAATCCATATATCATTTTCAGGAATCGGATGACCATCTGCTTTTAACTGAGCTTTTATCTTTGCATAAAAAGGAGCGACTTCAGCATCTGTCTTTATTTCTTCAAGCTCACCACAAAGATTTGAATAAACATCGTAATTTTCTCGCTTTCGTTCAGAACATTCAGCACCAAAAAAGAGTTCACCAAGAGTTATTGAAGAAAAATATAAATTTTCCTCTTCAAAAACATCATCAAGATTATCTTTGTTTTTGATATAACGAATAATAACATTCGTGTCAAGCAATTTACCATTCATTCAAATCCACCTTGCGGCATTCTTCGACTGCTTTTTCAATAATATCAGAATCTTTATCAGTGATAGCTCCAATATATTTTTTGAAATTGCGTTTGGATTTATGTTTTGGTTTAATAAAATCATCCAAAACAGTAATTATAACTCGCTGATTTGGTTTTATAGCAAGAGAGCCTTCGGTTATATAACTATGTCCATCATAATAAGCATTTACACTTGTCATACTGCGTCTCCTTTACATATATTATACCACAGCGAACATGAAAAATCAATCAAAAAAATGCGGTTTCGCAAGAAACCGCATTTTTAACCTTAATCTCTAAACTCTATCATATCCATATTGGTTTTGTTGGTCAGCTCTTTGGCCATCTCACGAAGTTTGAACTTCTGGATCTTGCCGCTGCCTGTCATAGGGAAAGCATCAATAAAATGAACGAAACTCGGCACTTTGTGGACTGCCATATTCTTCTTAACGAAGTCTTTGATCTCCTGCTCGGTGACTTCCGCTCCGTCTTTCGGTATAACGAATGCAAATGCCTCTTCACCGTATTTGGCAGACGGCACAGCAACGATCTGAACATCTTTGACCGCCGGATGCCGATAGATGAAGTCCTCGATCTCTTTGGGGAAGATATTCTCACCACCGCGGATGATCATATCTTTGAGCCGTCCTGTAATGCGATAGTAGCCATTGTCATCCCGGATAGCAATATCACCTGTATGCAGCCAGCCATCTTTGTCGATAGCCTGAGCAGTTGCTTCCGGCATATTGTAATAGCCCTTCATAACATTGTAGCCTCTCGCACAGAACTCACCGGGCTGTCCGTTAGGCAGCTCCGCCCCAGTCTCAGGATCGACGATCTTCGCTTCGACATGCGGAAGAACCTTACCTACCGTCGATACTCTCAGTTCTACACTGTCGGAGATAGTCGTCTGTGTGCAGCCCGGACTTGCCTCAGTCTGTCCATAGACACTCGTAATATCACGCATATTCATCTTGGTTACAACATCCTGCATAACCTTGATCGGACACGGCGAGCCTGCCATGATACCTGTTCGCAGTGTAGAATAATTATACTTGCTGAAATCACGATGCTCCAGCACGGCGATAAACATCGTCGGCACACCATGCACAGCGGTACACTTCTCATACTCAATGACATGCATCATCTTCATCGGCGTGTAGAAAAACAGCGGCACCATCGTGGAGCCGTGAGTCACGCACGCCATGATTGCCAGTACCATTCCGAAACAATGGAAGAATGGCACAGGGATACAAAGCCTGTCTTTCTCTGTGAATTGCATACAGTCGCCAATGCTTTTACCGTTATTGACGATATTGTAATGAGTCAGCATTACACCTTTCGGGAAACCTGTCGTGCCGGATGTGTACTGCATATTGACTACATCGTCAGGACTGATAAGACGCTTGCGCTCTGTATATTCAGCATCGGTTACAAGCACTCCAAAATCAGGTATCTGTGACCAATTATACATGCCGTCATACCAGTTATCCAATGACACAATTGTGCGAAGTCTCGGCAGACGAGCCGACTGCAGCTGACCGATAGGACAAGTCTTGATCTCAGGACACAGACTGAATAATGTCTTCTCACAGTCTATATCTTTAAGTCCGTCACAGATAAACAATGCCTTACTGTCGGACTGTTTAAGCAGATACTCCAGCTCTGCCTCTTTGTAATTAGTATTAACAGTAACAACAACACAACCGAT
>JAFYAI010000056.1 GCA_017540815.1 Spirochaetales bacterium | reverse complement strand
CTATCAGTGGGATGCACATCAGTGTTATCGGCGGATTTATCTTCGCTTTGCTTAGAATGTTTATGTCGCGGTCGAAGTCATACATCATAAGTGCGATAGTGCTGTCTCTGTATGTCGGTCTGCTGTCGTTCCAGCCGTCGTCGGCACGAGCGTTTATTACTTATTGTATAGTTGCCGGATTTTTCGTGTTTGGTCATTCTTCGGGGCGGCTTACCCGGATTGCACTGGCAGCGATAGTCCTAATGATGATTAACCCGTTTTGTATCTTCAATATCGGATTTCAGTTTTCGTTTTTGGCTACTGTCGGGATCATACTGTTCAACGATGAATTTGGCGGATTGCTGCAGAATGTTATGCCTGCGAAATTTTTATCCAAGATCCGGGATAATCTGTCTGTAACACTGTCAGCGTTTGTATCTGTTGCATTTGTGCAGGCAGGTATCTTTGGACAGTTGGCTGTATTCTCACTTATAACTTCGCTGCTGCTCATACCGCTGTTTGAGATAGTATTTACTATCCTGTTCTTCGGAGCGATTATTTTCTATCTGACGGATTGGCATTTTGTGGCGGCGATTATGGATTTCGTGTGCCGGATTTTCCTCTGGTGCATTGATAAGGCTGCTGTTATTCCGCCGCTGTCTATCCCGCATATACCGGCGGCTGTCGGCTATCTTATGATACCGCTTGTGTATTTCGTTGTGTTCTGTGCGGTGCCGTTCATGCAGAATGTGATCAAACGGAGGCGAATGTTATAGTGCTTTTGCTGTCACACCGAACTTGTTTCGGGGTCTCGATAAAATGAATGAGATGCTGAAACAAGTTCAGTATGACAAAAATAAAAAAATAAGAAAATAATTATTTTTTTTAATTTTTATTGACATATAAAGAATTTAATATTATGATAAAATGTATCATTAATTGATGACAATACAATTTTTACTTAATAAATCGGAGATCGTTTTATGGAAAAAAGACAAGAAGAACGAATATCGGTAGATTCTTTGCCGGATTGTCTTAAGAATGTTGTTGTTGCTACAGGTATGTTTCAGGATTATTCTGCGACGACTGTGGATGCGAGCAATAACGGTATGGGACTGCTCATCGACGGCATGGATGAGAAACATGTTCCTGCTGCAGGTGATACTATAACCATCAAGGTTTCTCCTTACGGTTACAATCTTAAAGCACGGGTAACTTATGTAAATATCCGTGAAGATAATCAGGTTAAATGCGGTATCAATTTTGTTAAAGTTAAGCCGCTTGATCAGTATCAGGAGATACTGACTTTGGATATTTACAAAAAGTAATGCTTTTTCTTTTTTCGATATATAGCAGTTTTCTGTGTTATATATTGTATACATGAAAAGTCAAAGACTGAAAAAAGGATTTTTTATGAAATTTAGTGATGTGATTTATATTCTGCGCGGACCGATGTATTTGATATTCGGGTTGGTAATGTTGGCTTTTTATCTGTTGATGCCAGGTTTTTCGCCGTTTTATACAGATTGGTTCGTTTTGGGTGATATGCAGGAGATTGCCAAGACACCGCATCTGACTCCGCTGTGGTCATATATAGTCGGCGTAATATTGGTGGTTATGGGATTCTGCGGTCGATTTTGGTCTGCTTCGTATATCGGTACCTGCGGCAAGGCTAATAAGATCGGTGTAGCACGGCTTAGGACTTCCGGACCGTATTCGCTTGTGCGTAATCCTATATATATATCGAATTTTATATGGGCAACAGGTTTTGCCTTTATTACAGGGATGTTTTTTCTGCTGCCATTCTATTATTTATTCTTCATCCTGATGTATATCGTTATCATACCGGCTGAAGAGAAGTGGCTGTCAGAGAAATTCGGTCAGGAATATACTGATTACTGCAAACGCAAGCACCGCATTCTTATCACATTTAACGGATTTGAGCGTGGAGAGTATTCTTTCTCTCAAGGCTGTAAGAATGAGGCACATGTTTTTATCTATCATGTCTGTGCATTGATCATATTTACCACACTTATCATTATGCGAGGCGGATGGACATTTGGTTTGTGGTTTAAATAAAATAAAATTTTTGTTGTTTTCTTTATTGCTCCTATGCTGCTGTTGTATTCGGCTTTTTGCTGACAATAGCAGCGATTTGGTATCTTATGACATCAGTCAATCTGATAATGCGGATGACAGGAGCAATGATATAAGTATAAAGGCTCCGCCTAAAACTGACCGCCGCAAAAATCCGATGAAATTCCGAGGCAATGTGACGATAGGCGGATATTATTATTTTGCTCAGCCGCTCGGAGTGCATAACAGCGATATACCTCATATAGGATATAACAGTTATTCGCAGTTGGACTATACTAACGAAGGCGATCCGATGAACTATCATCATAATGACGGCAAGGGCTACAAGGTTGGATCTGTTTGGGGCGGACTCGAAGGCAAGTTGTTCGTGAGTTATGCGGCGATTGCTCCGTTCCTGACTGCCGATCATCCGCTTTTTAGCGGTAACAATATAGCCGTATCGCTTGACGGAGAACTGACTCCGGTTACGATCAATCAGGCTATCAATGTGACGATTACTCCGATCGCGTTTTTGTCATTCCGAGCGGGCTGCCAGATAGGTACGGGATGGAATTTTATCGGAGTGTTTAACGGTATCGGTATCAATGACGGCAGCTGTGTTAAAGGCAAAGTCCAGCCGTTCTACAGTGTGTGCTTCCAATCATGGCTGCGTGCGACATTCCAGTTTGATGTAGCGGCATTGATGCCTGCGAAGTTCAAACGATGGACACACATCCAGATGCAGGCTTCGGCACAGCTGCGGTATAAGGCTCTGCTCAATACAGAATCTACGCAGTCATTTCAGTATGAGGCGGATAGGGGAGAGGATCTTGCCGGCTGGCGGCTTGAAGGATTGTATGTCCTCGGGTATAAGATCCCGATCATCATAGATGAAGCGGATAAAAGCGGGATGTTCCTAAAGAGACGGCGCAATAATAACTTCGCGATATTAGCGGCTATGATGCTGACTATAGACAGGCTTGATCTGACTCACATAACGCTTTCACCGATGAAAGACGGCGGGTTCGGGTCTGATTTCTGTTATGTTTATTTCGGACCGACGCTGATGTTTGACTTGCCGAACAATATGACTGCGATGTTTGGCGTGCATTGGACTAACGAGAAAGAATACACAACCGAGACGGTTGGTAATATATATTATCAGGACAGAGTTTACAAGGATTGGTATGTTTACTTCTCAAGAATCCTTGTTTCTGTTGGCTGGAATTTTTAAACGGAGTGAACTATGAGTGATATTCAAAACGGTTATCCAGGTCAGGATATGACCAAAGAATTTATCGAATCAGCGATGGAGATGATTAAGAATTCGTCGCAGATCAGCAAGGATCGGCAGATTACGGTGGACAATGTGTTCCAGCCGGCTTTTACACATAACAGAGATCTGCTGCTTAAGATGATGGATTACAGTCATTTGCCGGGCAGCCGCATTATCGGAGTTGAGAATGTGAAGAAACTCTACGAACTTGCTCAGCAGGGGAAGTCTGTCATCATTATGTCGGAGCATCTGTCCAACCTTGATGTGCCGAATATGTATGCACGATTTTATCATGAGGCAGATCCGATTTATAAGGAGATATTCGAGAAATTCATCTTTGTAGCCGGAGCAAAACTTAACGAAAATGATGTTATAAAAGTCTTCGCAGAGATGTTTACGCGAGTCGTTATCATTCCGCCTCTGACTACCAAGAAATGGGAGAAAGAGCCGGAGAAGTATAGCAATGAGCTGAATTTGGCGAAGAAAGTCAACCTGCGGGCAATCCGCAAGATCATCGAACTGAAGAATAAAGGCAATATCTTCGTTATGTTCCCTGCAGGAACACGGTATCGTCCATGGAAACCCGAAACTAAGAAGGGCTTGAAAGAAACCATGGCTTATATGAGCCATTTTGATTATTTCTGCTGCTGCTCGATCAACGGCAATAATATGGCTCCGAATGAGAGCGAGGATATGGCTCACGAGAAAGTTACTCGTGAGAAGATCGTTCTGAGCTTCGGAGATGTTATAGATGCTAAGCAGTTCAGTGAAGATATGATGAAACAGTATAATCTGACTGAGGATCAGAAAGATGAGGCTAAGCAGGTAATGGTTGACGAGATTATGAAAAAAATTCAAATTTTGCATGATAGTGCGGATTGAGTGTTGTCAGAATGAAAAAAACGGGTATTTTCCTTTTTAAAAATTAAAGTTTTTGACTAATAAAATCGAAAATCTTATGTGTATAAAAGAAATTCTTAAAAAAAAGAATTGTATGTGAAAATTTGATTTGACTTTTTTTGTCGTATATTTTATAATCTGTTTGTATTATATTGACAATGAAAGATTTATCGGTTTTTGATATGATCTTACATAGCAAGGAGTAGTTAAATGTCATTGAAAAAAACGTATCTCGCACTGGTCATGTTGTTTAGTGTGTTTGGTTTGAGCGTGCTGTTTGCCGCACCGAATACGGTGAATTTACAGACGCTTGTTCTTGATGATTTTGAAATGGACGGAGAGGATTCTGATACGCCCAAAACATTGTGGAAGATCCTGCCGAATACATTCGGTCGTGAGGGTAACAGACCTAACGGCAAGAGTATGCAGCGGATTGCATGGGTAAAGGCTTGGCCTGAGGCTTATTTTGGTAACGAAGGAACATTCTTCTTCGGAACTGATGAGTCTGATGATAATGCGAAAGCCCGATATACTGATAACTCAGGTTATTGTATGGGTATTAACATCAAATTCAACCGCCAGGGATATAACTATGTAGACCTCGTGCCTGTTGCAAAGAAGGTTGTAGAGAATGAGGATGGCGAAGAAGAAGAGACTGATGTCTATGAGGTTAAGCCACTGAAATTCAAAGGTAAAGTTGAGCAGTTCGACTTCTGGGTATGGGCAGCTAACTATGACTATTATATGGAAGTTGTCCTGAGAGATTACAGAGGTACAGAGCATCGTATCAATGTTGGTTCAATCAAGCATATCGGTTGGAAAAACTTCTGTGTAAAGATCCCTTATCAGATACCGCAGAGAGTTGATTATGTTCCGAGTGAGCGAGCTTTGGAGCTGGTTAAGTTCACTATTTGGACTAATCCGGAAGAAAAAGTTAATGGAGCTTACATCTACATGGATCATATCAAGTATCTGACCAATGTATATGAAGATATATATGATGGTTATCAGCTCGGCGTTCCTGCGAAGATTAAGCAGATGTGGGAAGAAGGCGAGAAAGAAGATGTTGAATTGGATCATATTCCGTAATGAAAGCTAAGGAGAGCAATAGATGAAACGACACAGTTATTTAGTATTGTTTATATTATGTGTGACAGCGATGTCTGTTTTTGCACAGGAAGCGGTTTTTGATGATGTAGTTGCAAATTCCAAGATTTCTGCAGTCAGACTGACAGGATTTGAAGATGCTTCATTTTGGAAAGTAGCTATGCCTATAGATCAGGGTATTATCTCGTCTAAGATTCGACGCGGTGCTCCGAAAGATATTGCAGGTGAGATACCGGGAGAGTTTGATGCTGAAGTATTTGAGGACTATGTTCTGAAGAATATCGAAGACGGCGACGATGCCAGCACAATCGAAGATATGTATGTGAAAGATACACGCAAGACTTATATCTACAACGATGCAGGTGAGGCAGAAGAAATCGTTTATGAGTATTACAAACTCAATGAGGAAGAAGGTAAGGCTTCTAAGTCTAATATGATGAAAGCAAGAGATATTTTCGATAGAAATAATCTCGATGAGAAAGTACCTCAGATGTTCTCCAGCGATAAGGTTCTCGGTGTTAAAGTTGAGTATCTCCAGCGAGGATACAACTGGTTCTCTGTAAAACCTATCAAGCCGATTTCGATAGAAGGCCGATGTAAGACTATCTCTGTATGGATCGCAGGTCGTAACTATCGACATACTATCAGTACTCTGCTTAAAGACTTCAACGGCAATGACCGCATTCTTTATATGGGTAAACTGAACTTTATCGGATGGAAGAAACTCACAGTGTATATCCCGGATGATAACAGAATCGTAAAACAGTGGGATCACCACTTTGTAGATAAAGAAGGTATTAAATTCAATGGATTCCTTATTGAGTGTGATCCGGCAGAATCTTACGGAACATATTATATCTACTTTGATGAGTTGAGAGCAACGACTGACTTGTTTAATGAGTCAACTCGTGATGATGATGACATGAGAGATGACTGGTAAGTCATAAGTTTGAATCGGAAATACAGGCTCGTTCTCTTGATTAGGGAGGGTGAGCCTGTATTTTAATCTTGATACTTATTGTTTAGAAAGGATTGTTTATGAATCAGGAAGACATACAGAAAATTAATGATCTACGGGAAAAGATGACTCGGACATATCGCTTAGCGGTGAGTGAGGAGCAGCGAAAGCGTATCGGTAAATATATTAAGGATTTGGATATTATTATCGGTGATATTAAAGCCGGCAGACCTGTAGATCCTGTCAAACTGCGTATATTAGATGACACGCCAAGTCAGAAGTTATCGAAGAATACTGACGACAGGCTGTCTTTCTCTGATATTATCGAGGTTGAGACTGTTATTGCATCAGAGCATGATTATGATTTCGATCAGATATATGCTTTCCTGACATTCTTTGAGAATCATCTCTCTCCGGCTCTTAGTGCTTCGTATCTTAAGCTTGACTTTGCTCTTGCTAAGAAGCGTGATGAGTGCCTGATGAATTATGAATCGGTTAAAAGAATAGTTGACCAATATGTTTCTGATTTTAATCAGTATTACTCATCTCATAATGATAATACTTCTATGAGAGAGCGGCTGCGAACAGACAGAAGATCAGTGCTTGTAAAACTTAATGATACGTTTGTTTCGATTCGTAAGTTCTTCGTATTTTTGGTCAATGACCTTGATGATGGTCGTAATTCGATCCTTAACAAAGACTCAGTATTCAGAGATAAGTTCTCTACGGCGAGCAACTACTTCAACGGCAAAACTTATGAAGACATAGTTCGCCTTGCACTTCAGTTTGTCAATGAGATGATCGATGTGATTGACATTCCGAGGTTCTAAAGAAAATACTTGATTTTTTTGTCAAGATATTGTATATTATAAGTATGAAATTTACAGAATTACTTGATCTAAAACCAAAGTGTATTTTATGTAAGATAGTTCTGCTCGTTGTGATCGTTTCTATATTTACGACGACAGACCTTATCGTCAAAGATGTTGTCTATCGCAATCTGCGTCATGAGAATTATCCGATGCAGCGGAAAGATGATGTTGTCGTCATCAAAGGTTTTTGGAACTACCGTTATACGCAGAATGACGACATCGGTTTCTCGATACTGTCATGGATGGAGAAGTTCCTGTCTCCGACAGCGAAGAGGATATTCCTGTGTTGTCTGCAGGGGGTTGGCACAGCAATCGTGATATGTTTCTATTTCTACTCAAAGCGGCTGAAATTCCTTGTGCCGTTTGCATTGATCATTTCCGGTGCATTGGGCAACTTCTTAGACAGGTGTTTCCGTGGATTTGTTGTTGATTATATAATGTGGTATCACAAAAGTTTTATCTGGCCGATATTTAATCTTGCAGATGTATTCACTGTTGTCGGTGCGTTTATGCTCATTCTTATTCTGATTTTCTACGGAGATGACGAGGATAAGCCGAGTACCGAGACTGTGAGTCAGTCTTAGTTTGGAGGCAGATGAAAATGCCGAAACCAAAACTGCCGATTACTATTACCAATCATTGTTATATCGGAATGTATGACAATAATTATTGTCTATTCTATAAAGATGTGCCGCTCATTATGGTGAAATATCCATTTTGGACAGAGCATATTAATGTTATGTGCGATTATATCAACTACAATGAGTCGGAGCGCGGATACACTGTGCTTATAGATGTGCCGACTTACGATGAGCATTACAAACTGATCAACCTTGAACATGTTTATTATGGTCTTTTCAATTCTCTGCAGGAATTGCAGAAATGGCTCGATAAGCCGTATTTTATCTATTATTAAGCAGCTATGGTCAAATATATTTTAAAGCGATTATTACTGATGATACCGACTCTTATCGGCATAAGCATTATCTGTTTCGCTATTGCACGGATGTTGCCCGGCGGTCCGATCGAAGAGGCGATTGCTCAGCTCCAACAGAAAAACGGCTCTGAGATGTCATCCCGCAGTGTCAATGAGAAAGAAGTCGAGCGTCTCAAAAAGATCTACGGATTTGATAAGCCTGTTGTTGTGCAATACTTCGTATGGTTTGGCAATATTCTTCGCGGAGACTTCGGAGAGTCGTTCCGAACGCATCGTCCTGTTTTGCAGGATATAGCAGATAAGATTCCGGTTTCGCTCATTTTCGGACTTTGCGGATTCCTGCTGTCGTATCTGATATGTATTCCGCTCGGCATTCAGAAAGCTCTCAAACACAATACGACATTCGACACGGTAAGCAGCGTGATTATCTATGTCGGCTATGCAATTCCGGGATTTGCAATGGGCGTGCTGCTGCTTGTGCTGCTTGGCGGCGGATCGTTTCTCAATATCTTCCCGCTTAGCGGCGTTGTCTCGGATAATTATGAATATCTGTCCGGCTGGGGAAAATTCTGCGATGTTGTTCATCACATGGTGCTGCCTGTGTTCTGTTATACGATCGGCGGATTCGCTGTGCTTACTAACCTGATGAAGAACTCTCTGATGGATGAACTGAATAAAGACTACATCCGCACGGCATTATCCAAAGGTCTGCCGTTTAAGCAGGTCGTGTTCCGACACGGTCTGAGGAATGCTCTTATCCCGATTGCAACAGGTATCGGCAGCCTGTTCAGCGTATTTTTCGCAGGCTCTATCCTTATAGAGAAAGTTTTCTCCATCCCTGGAATGGGACTGCTCAGTTATGAGTCTATAGTTCAGCGAAACTATCCTGTCGTGCTTGGACTGATCATTATACAAGCTTTACTTAACCTGTTTGGGCGGCTCTTGTCAGATCTGACATTGGCTGTGGTTGATCCGAGGATTTCGTTTTGAAAATACGATAAAAAATAAGGGAAAAAAGTAAGAATTTTTCTCCCCTTTATTCTCATTGACAATAAATCATTTTTTTTGTATAATTATACTATTAATTTTTCAATTTATCGGAGCAAGATATGTCTGATGTTCAAACAGAAAAAAGCGATTTTTTAAGAAATGCTGTCACGGAGGATCTCAAGAATGGCAGATTTGACCATGTGAAGACGAGATTTCCGCCTGAGCCGAATGGGTATCTCCATATCGGTCATGCAAAGTCAATATGTTTGAATTTTGGTATTGCAGCTGATTTCGGCGGCGTGACCAACCTGCGTATGGATGATACTAATCCTGCGAAGGAGAGTATGGAGTATGTCGAGGCGATTCAGAAAGATATTAAGTGGCTCGGCTTTAACTGGGTAGGACTGTATTTCGCTTCGGATAATTATGATAAACTTTATGATCTCGCTATTCAGATGATCAAGATGGGCAAAGCGTATGTCTGTGACCTGAATGCAGATCAGATTCGAGAGTATCGCGGAACTCTGACAGAGCCTGGCAAGAACTCGCCGTATAGAGACCGTTCTATAGAAGAGAATCTGCGGCTGTTCGATGAGATGAAGAATGGCAAATACGCCGACGGCGAGAAAACTCTCCGTGCCAAGATTGATATGGCAAGTCCTAATCTCAATATGCGTGATCCTGTTCTGTATCGAATTTGTCGGGCAGATCATTACCGAACCGGCACAAAGTGGTGCATTTATCCTATGTATGACTGGACTCACGGAACTTGTGACTCTTACGAAGGCATTACACATTCTATCTGTACGCTGGAGTTTGAGGATCACAGACCGCTCTACGAATGGTTTCTGAAGACGCTGGGGCTGTATATGCCTCGCCAGATCGAGTTTGCCCGGCTGAATCTCACATATACCGTTATGAGTAAGCGAAAGCTGCTCAAACTTGTCAAGGAGAACTATGTCAACGGCTGGGACGATCCGCGAATGCCGACGATATGCGGTTTGAGACGAAGAGGCTTCACTCCTGAGGCGATTAAGGATTTCTGTGCAAGAATTGGCGTGTCGAAGGTGTACAGCACTGTTGATTATGCTTTGTTGGAGCATTGTCTGCGTGAGGATCTCAATAAGCGAGCGAAACGAGTGATGGTTGTCCTTGATCCGCTCAAGGTTATTATCGATAACTATCCTGAGAATGAGGTAGAATGGTTCGATGCCGAGAATAATCCGGAAGATCCTGCTGCCGGAACTCGCAAAATACCGTTTAGCCGAGAATTATATATAGAGCGTGATGACTTTATGATTGATCCGCCTAAGAAATATTTCCGATTGTCTCCGGGCAAGGAGATTCGTCTGAAACACGCTTATTATGTGAAGTGTGTTGATTACAAGACTGACAGCGACGGCAATGTTACAGAGGTTCATTGTACTTATGATCCTGCTACGAAGGGCGGCTGGTCTGACGACGGCAGAATGGTTAAAGGCACTTCGCATTGGGTATCGGCAGCGAAGTGTATCGATACTGAGGTGCGATTGTATGAAAATCTCTTCGCCAAGGAGAATCCTGACGAAGTTGAGGAAGGTCACGATTTCACCGAGAATCTCAATCCTAATTCGCTGAAAGTTATCACTGCGAAGAGTGAGCCTTCTTTGGCAGAGGTTAAGCCGGGAGAGCATTTCCAGTTCCTGCGTCAGGGATATTTCGTTGCGGATGATGATTATACAGCAGCAAAGCCGGTATTCAATAAGGCTGTTGCTTTGAAGGATAGTTGGAAACCAAATAAATAAGATATTTGCAGAGGCGAATATGGACAGAATTATCAATGCAATGACGAAAAGCAAGAATATTCAGGGATTCATCGCTTTGACGCGTGATTCCGTGAAAGCAGGTGCAGCCGGTCATAAGATGAACATTATCTCGGAGTGTATCTTCGCAAGAGCATTGACTGCCGGCGTGCTTCTCGGCGGCAATCTTAAGAATGAAGGTGACAAGCTCATTCTTAGTTGGAATTGCACAGGTCCTGCGAAGAAGATAGTTATCGAGACTTCGTCTAACGGTGAAGTCCGCGGATTTATCGAGGATAATAACCTGCAGCTCATTGAGAAGAGTATCGATGGCGGAACGATTTTGTCTGAGCCGTATATCGGCTTCGGAGATATAACTGTTTCGCGTTACAGTGGTCTGAATGCTGAGCCTTACCATTCTGTATCGGTGATTGAGTCCGGTGAGATTGCACATGACATTGCTGTTTATCTTGATCAGTCTTTGCAGATACAGTCGTGCATTAACATCGGACTTGATATTGCTGTCGATGGCGAGCCGAATGTCTGCGGCGGAATGTTACTGATGGCGATGCCTGGTGCGACAGAAGATGAGATTAAGCAGTTGTTTGATAAGTTTAACAGCATCCCGTCATTCACGACGCTGCTCAAATGTGACGGCATGACGGAAGATGAGATGCTTAAGGCTCTGCTTGACCGATTCGGCATGGAGCAGGTATTCGAGAAACCTGTCTCATTCCGCTGTCATTGTGACAGTGCGTCGATCGGCAAGATGCTGGAGAGTATGACAGACGAAATGCGGAATGAGTATAAAGATGCCGATGGTCATATCAGAGCGGTTTGTCAATATTGCGGGAAGGAGTATCAATTCTAAAAATCATCATAACAAACGCCGGAGTCGCGGTTATGATGATTTTGAAAAATAATAGTATTATGAAGAAAATACTTGCAATTGTGATGATTTTTTGTGCTGTTTCGGCATTTGCAGCAGATGTAACTGATGATGTACAGTCTGATACGGTATCGATCCAGAATGACATCGCGATCCCCGATGACAAGACTGAGCCTGACGGCGGTGATATTATCCGTGAGGTGCTGCAGTTTGGTATAGATTCCGAGGTGACTGCATTGCTGTCAGAGATAGGAGCATCTCCTGATGATGATATTCTGCGGACAGTGCTTGCCCGATACGATGCCGCCAATCTCATTACGACTAAGGTTGACTTCGTAAAATATTTCACCAAACTGAAAGACTCACCGCAGTTCGTTGTAGATCGGCTTTATCAGGATGCCAGCGATGATTTCGTTGATAAGCAGCTGCAGATCGCTCTGCTGTCGTGTTTCGGTAGGATAGGCGGTCAGCGTGAGGGGCGGTATCTGCTGCGATGTATCGACAGTGATGACAGAATGATCTCATATACTGCGAGTCAGGCTCTCTCCGATATGAAAGTGCCGGAACTTGTTCCTGACATTCTTGCCAGACTTAGAGAGTCCGATGAAGATGAGGACAGACGGCTTAGCAATGATGTTCGCAGCAGACTCGTCCTTGCATTGGGACAGTCTGATTCGCCGGAGGTGTTGGAGTATCTGCGCAGCATTGCCAATGATATATTTGCCGATAAGTTTACAGTTGCGTATGCGATGGACGCATTGGCGAAGTTGAAAGATACCGAGTCTATATCATTGCTTGAACAGAATCTCGGGCACTCCGAAGTTAAGGTCCAAACTTCAGCGGCTCATTCGCTTAGTTTGTTCGAGTCCGCTGAAGTCCTGCCCATTCTCAATAAAATGCTGCTGCATAACAATGAGATGGTGCGTGTGTCAGCATGCGAAGGCTTGGCTCTCAATAAAGATAAGTCCGCTGTGAAGTCACTCTCATATAAATATCGCCGCGATCCGTCTGCAAAGGTCAAGACTGCTGCTCTGAATGCTTTGGTACAGATGGACGGTGAGGGGGTAGCCGAGCTTCGTCAGATATTCGACAAGCAGAAGATGTCGTCAGGCGTGCTTAACGGATTGACAGAGGCTGTTGCTGCTCATCCGACTCAGCAGAATGTCGCATATCTTAATGAACTGTTTACCGATGCAGTGACGAAGAAGGATAAGAAACTGATCGATGCTGTTGCCAATAAGATCATATACTGCACATCTAATCTGGCAGATCCGATTATAGATCAAATGCTTGACTCCGAAGAATATCTTATTCGCATGGGAGCGATCAAAGGCATCTCTTATATGTCTGATTCGACGCTTCTGCCGCGTCTGCAGACTATCGCTGACAATGATCCTGTCCGAGCAGTGCAGGACTATGCGAAGAAAGTGCTGGTGATTAAAGGGAAGTAAGTTTCTGAAAAAAAAATTAGATTTTCAGAAAGAAAATCTAATTTTTTTATTCAATGTTTATATTTATTGACAAAATGTGTGATTTTGTTTATAATTATAAACATTATGGGACGAAGCGCAGTTGTTTTATTACCAAGATTGCAGCGTATCTTAGCAGAAGTCGGCGAGAATATAAGACTCGCACGGCTTCGTCGTCATCTCACGGCGGATCTTGTGGCAAATCGTGCGAGCATAAGTCGGGCAACTCTTTGGGCAGTTGAGAGGGGCTCACCTTCGGTATCAATCGGCACATATTTGGCAGTGCTTAACGCTCTGCGGTTGGAAGAAGACTTCCTCCTTCTTGCCAAAGATGACATTCTCGGCCGCAAACTGCAGGACATCGGACTTATTACGCCTAAGCGTGCTCCGAAGCATAAAAAAGGAGATGAAAATGAGCCGTAAAGAGATTTTTGTTTATGCAGATTGGCAGGGTATGGCAAAGCCGACACTTATCGGGACTTTGTTTGTCGATATTATTCGCGGTCGAGAGGTTTTCTCTTTTGAATATGATGATAATTGGCTATCATCTCATTCTTATTCGTTTTTCGATCCTGATTTGTCGCATTATACTGGACGACAATATTTGCCTAATCAGAAATCGCTGTTTGGCATTTTTACGGACTCATGTCCGGATCGTTGGGGGCGGACTCTTATGAAACGTCGCGAAGCTATAGCGGCAAAAGAAGAAGCCAGACAAGTCAGAACATTATTGGAGTCCGATTATTTGCTTGGTGTTGATGATTTTTGTCGAACCGGAGCATTGAGGTTTAAGCTTAATCCAAAAGGAGCTTTCCTTTCTGATTCTGATAATCCGATTCCAATTTGGACTGATTTGAGAGCATTGGAACAATCTGCTTTGTTCTTGGATTCAGATACGCAAAATACCGCTTCCGAAAAAAAATGCCTGAAAATGCTATTGTCTCCAGGATCATCCTTGGGCGGAGCGAGACCTAAAGCAACCGTATCTGCTCTTGACGGAAGTTTATGGATAGCCAAATTTCCGTCCAAGAAAGACTCTGCCGATGTCGGAGCATGGGAGATGGTTGTGCACGAGTTGGCTCTTTCTGCCGGGCTTAATGTTCCGTCTGCTAAGTGCGAGCAATTCTCGAAATATGGCAGCACATTTTTAGTTAAACGCTTCGACAGAAACAACATCGGCAAGAGAGTGCATTATATTTCTGCTATGACTGTTCTTGGCAAGAGTGACGGCGATAGTGACAGCACGAGTTATCTTGACATTGCCAATGCAGTTCGTCAGTACGGTGTGAATGTGCAGACAGATTTGGCTGAGTTATGGTCTCGCATTGCGTTTAGTATTGCAGTTGGCAATAGTGACGATCATCTTCGTAATCATGGTTTTATCCTGACTGATAAAGGGCTTCGCCTTGCACCGATGTTTGATGTCAATCCCAATCCAGATGCGAATGGTCTGTCGCTGAATATCGATGAAAACAGTAATTCTCTTGATTTTGAGTTGCTTTTGTCTGTTGCTCCGTATTTTGATTTGTCTGAAGATGCAGCGTCTGATATTGTATTTCGTATTCGTAATGTTGTATCTGATTGGCAGACTGTGGCGAAGCATTATCATATTTCTTCTCGGGAACAATCGGAATATAGCCCCGCCTTTGAAAGAATCTGACAGTCACGCTTATATTGCTCCTGCAAAGAAATATGTTCTCCGTGTAAGTGGTGTGCCCAATAATGAGTAATAGGGAAGTCAGTGCCGAAGAGGATGCGGTGTTTGTATTTTGAATTCATCAATGTTTGTATATGATTGTGATCAACACAAGCTGTATCTCCATAAATATTAGGGTAGTTATCAAATAAAAAAATTATGTTGTCTGTAAGAACACAATGTGCTAGTATAACCTTGGCATTAGGAAATTCTTTATAATATTTCTCAAATCGAAGTGGATTTTCTATGTATGAATCACCAGAATGCAATAAAATAGGTTTGTTATTATCTGACGACCACTGAAAAATTTGACATAACGACTCAATATGTTTTGAATCCGTCAAATCCCAATTATGTGCTAAAGGATGAAGTTTTATACCACAATAATCAAATGACTCCATAGCCGATTTTATACTGATGTTTTGTTCTACATAATTTGTAGTCCACCATAAATATGGTAGCTGAGTTATTTTCTCCGAAATAAGACTTTGTGCATAAGCAATTTCTTCCTCTATTTTTTCTAGAGAAACATCAGAGCGACAACTTGATGTAGAAGAGTAATATATTCGAGAAATATGAATTTTTTCTGCAAATTCCTCTATTGCAGAAAATACTTCCAATGAATCATAATAATGATCCCTGAATTGACCAATATGAATGTGATAGTCTATCATAATAATTAATAACTGTTATCTATGCTATAACATAAACAACAATATACTGTGTTCTATAATACACATAGAAGGTTCAGACAAAAACCGAACCTTCTATTTTTACATTAAAGAAGTCCATTCCATTTAAAGTCTATTCCATTTATGGAAACCACCTGCAGGACATCCAACAACTCTCGGTGTAGTACTTGCTGGTATTGTTGTTCCACATTTACTACACTGATAGTAATACATCGCCATCCCATAAAACTTACCTTCACCCAACTCTTTTGCATAAGTCGGTAACTTAACATTAACTTTCATTGTCATTTTACATGACCTCCATCTATAATATTGTATCAGAGCAACACCCTGATGTTTTCTGTTATCATTTCTCTATCCCAATAATTTTGGCAATTCTTTTAACGATTTCTCATAATTTTTCTTTTTCGTCAGTTCTGGCATCCTAACGACATCAGCAATCCATACAATAATCCAAAAGAGAACTCCAAAACCAAGAATCTTCATTAACGCATTTGCCCAAATCATCATCGCTATAAAAATAAGCACCGGAATACACAATTTAAACACGCCAATTCCTTTATGCCCAAGAACAAACCTATCAAGCCCAATTAAGCCGAATATAAAACTAAAAACACGCATTAAAATTGGACTAAGAAGAGATACTTCTGCCAAACTTTCAAGTGAAGGCTGAGTATAACCAAATATGCAAACCATTTTATGAATAAGCCAATTTCTTTCACTTACACTATCAGGCAATTTATTAGTATTCCTATCAACAAACCATTTGAAACAATTACCAACCTGCTGAAACTTATTCATTGCAGTAGTTATATAGCAATTCAAAGTGTAATCATCATAATAGAGACCAAGCATACCTGATATTGCTTGAATAAAAGCAATCTTCTCATAAGGCATATTGCAATCAATAGCCATAACCATAACGACATCATTAAAACACTGTTCAGCCAAACCGCTCTGTGCTACTGTTGCACAACATGCTTCTAAAGTTGGACATCTGCCTTCAGAAAAAGCAGCAACACTCTGATTATAAAAATTGATTTTTACTTCTCGCGGAAGATCTGGGATCATGTTGCCATACATCATCTGATCAAATAAGAATTCTGTCTGACCGTTATTGGAATACAACAATATCTCCATATAATTACGAATGATTTCCTGTCCCATTTCATCCAAAACAGCATCTGCAACATCAGCTACACCTTGAACGATATTTGATGCCGTATTTATAAAATTATTCCAATCCATAATTCTTCTCCTAATAAATTAATCAACTTATTTCACTTTTTTTGCTTCTTCAGATACTGCTTCCAGAAACATAGTTACACCATTGAGGAAATTGAGTGTCTTTTTATTTTTATACTTTTTCTCACATTTCGCAGAACACGCCATAATAATACTCCTTTATCTATATTAATCACTGTCACGCAGTGATATTATTTATTATGCAAGTCAGCTATCTGTTTCTGCAAATCAGCAATTTGCAAGGATATTTGTTCCAATGTCAATTTATCCTTTTGCTCTTCTTTCTGTTTTTTTTCTTTATGTTTATCACGCTCTTTCTGCATTGAATCGACAATAAAACCTGTAATGACATTCATCAAGACATAAGCGCAGTAAAAGAATAGGAAATAAAATACACCCATGCCCAAGGATGTTTGATAACAATTGGACGAGCAATTTGACTAACCCAAGAATCAAATGTTGTGATCTGACACAATGATAACAGCGAACGACCTAAAGAACCAAAAAAATCTGGAAATTCTTCACTAAAGATATTTGTACCAATAATTGCATAAACATAAGCAAATATCGCTAATAAACTGAATGTCCATATAATACCGGGAATTGCTCTAATAATGGCTTTCAATGCTATTCTAATACCGGATATATTAATAATAAGTTTGAATGATTTGACAACTTTTGCAGAACGAATCGCTTTGATTACTTTAAGAGAGCGAAATACTCTGAATATACGAAGAACATTTATATATAAGAATGATAGATAAGATAATGCACAAACAAGGATAATAACTAGATCAGAAATATTCCACCAATTTATATGTATTTTTTTCTTATTGTCATCTACTATCTTTTCAAAAAAGAAATCTTTGTTATATACAACAAATTTAAATATCAATTCTGCACAGAAAATCCCAAAGCATATAAGATCGATTCTAGATAAAATATTTCTGATTTCATTAGAAATATTTTTTGATGTTTCAATTCCCAAACATATAATATTAACAAGAATTACGAGGAGCATGAAGAATTCATAAGGTGTATCAGCATCGCCATCTACATAATCTCGTAATTTTGTGAGTTTATTTTTTATAGATTCTTTAGTTGTATAGTTCTTTTCTTTTTTATACTTAGTATCTGCTTCTTTTTTCATAAATATTACCAAATTCTCATAAAACTCTTATATATACTTCCCCACAGTAACGCTGTGGAATTACAATCCAACCTCGTGCAAATCAATACACGATGAACATTGGTAATTCACTGAATAACCGCAAACCAGAAATGCAGATAGAAATGTTAGAAATAAGACTAAGACAACATAACAAGATTCCCAGCATAACTCGCTCCAACCAAATTACCAACCAATAATCGTCGGAGAAGAATATACGAGAAAACACAGATAATTAATTGTGAAAAAGAATAAGAAATAAAAGGCTCTCTCATCTAAGATCTCCGGACTTGTATTAATAACAAAAAACCCCGTGGCTTATAACGCTCACATGGCAAATGTATTCCAAGCCCGATACCAGATAAAAAATACCTTTGCCCGTCATAAGCTCGGGTATTTTCGCACGGAAAATCCGATGAGACAGGTGGTATCGGCTTATAAAACGCACTTGTTCATAACTCGTGATGTGAGGCACTCGTTATGAAGTAATTGTTATGGTAAGATTTTATCACAATAGTACAATGTTGTCAAACGAAATATGATATAGAGAAGAAAAATATAAAAAAACACATTTTTTGTAGCGAAAATGTGTTTTTTTATATTGGCATAGTAGTCATCGCTTTTAGATACTGTGGCTTCCATTGATTGGGTAATCCGATTGTCGGATATTGTTGTTTTCGCAATATTTTTATAAGTTGAAGTATTTTCTTGTTGAAATCTGATTTTGGATAAATGTGTTTTAGCAGACTTGATATAATGCAGATTGAGATGTAGATGCGGTTTGCATTTCCGATTAGTTTTTCCCAATGTTTTGGTATTTTGGGTCTAATTATTTGTTCTCGTGAGTATAATCTTCCGTGATGAGCACAAATGTTTCTGATATATGTCAAATGCTGCAGCCAACTTTCAAATATTGGAGTTGCGGCTTTAGAAAATCCGAAGAAATTTGATATGGCGAATTTTGCTTTTACATTGTTGGCGATATTTTGATAGAATTTAGACAGATTGCCAAAAGTTGTAGTCTCAAAGATCATCCAAGAAGGAGGTGGTACAGATTCATCGTATTTGTTGATATAGTGTTTCTTGAAAACTTCTTTTGATTTTTTCCAATTTGAATACAATTCCTTTTTATCGGCTTCCCAATTAGTTTCACTATGAAATAAATATTTAAGTTCATACCAAGCAGCAGAATTTTGTTCTGATGACATTTCGTATTCCATTTGTGTTCTCAACGCAATCTCAATTGTGCCTATAGCCTCAAAGATAACGCTTCTCAATTTTTTATCGAAACAGTAGTCATTCCAAATCATTTGCCATGTAATATTATTCTTGAATGGCTCATCATCTTGTTTATTGTTTTGATAAGGGTAGGTATAACCGCGTATTCTGTAATAATTGATAACTCTGAGATGTTGGATTAATTCTTCTTTTGTTATGCCTTGCAAGCCTCTTCCAAGCATCTTATCAGCCTGCTGCTCCAATGTAAGAATCGGCTTTCCGTATTTTGGTTTTGGCACAATATAATCCTGTTTATATAAAGAAAAAACCTTGCTGGGTGCGCATATTCAGAGGCGTGCAAGGTCTTGTTACCTATAATATAACACATTTCATAACGAAAATCAAGTCTTTTAATAAAATTTACAAAAAAATTTATTTTTTTATTAAAAATTTTCTTCCAAAATCCTTCAAATTTTTCTTGACAAAATAACATAAAATTTGTTATATTACATCAATCAGTTTTATTGGAGAGATGGCAGAGCGGTCGAATGCGGCGGTCTTGAAAACCGTTGAGGTGCAAGCCTCCAGGGGTTCGAATCCCTTTCTCTCCGATTTTTGTTGGAGAGGTGCGAGAGTGGTCGAATCGGGCTCCCTGCTAAGGAGTTGACCGATGCAAATTGGTCCAAGGGTTCGAATCCCTTCCTCTCCGATTTTTTATGGAAAGTTGTCCGAGTGGTTTATGGTGCACGCTTGGAAAGCGTGTGAACGTTAATAGCGTTCCGGGGGTTCGAATCCCCCATTTTCCGAGAATTTTTGAGCCTGTAGCTCAGTGGATAGAGCATCAGATTGCGGATCTGGGGGCCGGAGGTTCGACTCCTCTCAGGCTCGATTATTTTTTCTTTTTGACGACTACTGGAGAGATGGCAGAGTGGTCGAATGCGGCGGATTCGAAATCCGCTATACGGGTTACCGTATCGGGGGTTCGAATCCCCCTTTCTCCGATTTACTCTTTAGCGATGAGCTTGAGGTGGTAGACGATTGTAACTGTCTGAACCCCGTCAGGACGGAAGTAGCAGCGGTAGGAATGGTTACTTTGCGTTTATTTAATTTCAAGGGAGCTAAAGAGTTTTTTTATTTTATCTTCAGTTTTCTGATAACGGTGCATTGATTTGGCTGAATAGGAGTGCAGTATGGCTTATGAGATTACAGCGACGAAGTTTCGTCCACAGTCATTCGATAAACTTGTCGGACAAGAGTTTGTTTCCGAGACTCTTCGCAACTCGATCCAGAGCGGGCGTATCGCCAATGCGTATCTGTTGAGCGGTCCGCGTGGTGTCGGTAAGACTTCTACTGCTCGTATCATTGCCAAGGCACTTAACTGCATTCACGGTCCGACAGCCACTCCCTGCAACGAATGTGACAACTGTAAGGCGATCACAGCCGGCAATCATACCGATGTCTTCGAGATAGACGGTGCATCCAATACCGGTGTCAATGAGATCAAAAAGATCCAGGAAGAGATAATGTATCCGCCTGTCTCGGCGAAGTATAAGGTCTACATCATCGACGAGGTGCACATGCTGTCGAAGAGTGCCTTCAATGCTTTGCTTAAGACGATTGAAGAGCCGCCGAAAGGTGTTGTATTCATTTTTGCGACGACTGAGATCAATAAAGTCATCCCGACTATCCGGTCTCGCTGTCAGCTGTTCAATCTGCGGCTTATCCCGACAGAGACGATATATAAGTGTCTCAAAGATGTCCTCGACAGTTATAATGTCAAATACGAAGAAAATGCGATAAAATGGGTCGCTGTCGAAGGCAAAGGCTCTATGCGTGACTCTTATACCTTGCTTGATCAGGTGATAGCATTCTGTAACGGTGATATTACTTTGGAGCGTATCAGAGAGAAGATGGGACTTGTCGGTGAGGACAATATCATGACTCTTGTGCAGAGTATCATCAATAAGGATCGGGCGAAGCTGATAGGTGATTACTATAATATTCTTGGGCTTGGCATCGCACCGGAGCAACTCATTAATGAGATGATTAAGTTCTTCCGCAACCTGCTGTTTCGCAAAGTCGGTGTGACACTTGACAGTTTTGAGTATTCCAATGCTGAGAATTATGCCGGGCTGACTGATGTGTTTGAGATCAATGATATTGAAAATATTATCGAAGTGCTCTTCAAGTCATTTGAGAAGTCAAGGACTTCTGTAGATATAAAGATCGAAGTCGAGTCAATGCTGCTTAAACTCATCAATTACGATGCGTTTATCAGACCGAAGATCCTTTTGGCTGAGTTGAGAGGACTGAGGAATGCACTGCTTAATCCAAACCAACAGTTTAACGGCACGGCTGCATCACAGACTCATCCTGATACATCGGCACATCCTATCCCTCAGAATGTCAATGTTGGCAATGTGTCGGTTAATCAGAGCAATAACATTCCGCGAAATCCTAATCCTGCTGTGAATGACAATCGCCCAAACAACAATATTCCGCCTGCATCAAACAGTGTCGGCAGTAATATACCTAATATGCAGAATCCTAATATGCCGAATAACAGCATTCAGAATAATAATGTTCCGAATAGTAATAATATCCGGAATAACGCTGTCCCGAATAATAGTATTCCGAATAATCAGAATATGCCTCCGAGACCTAATCCGGTGCAGACTATGCCTGCGGATAAGAGTGACATTGTAAAACTGATTAAGAGCAAGATCTCGCCTGTCAATAATATGCTCCTGCTCGCACTTGATAATATCGATCATATCGAGGAGTCGAGTAATGTGATGAAGATGGTATTCACCAATGCGATGTATTACGATACTGCCGCTAAGTCGCATGATCTTTTGCTCGGCATAGTTCGCAATACAATCAATAAAGACTACACGATAGAATTTGTTATGCACAAAGATGATGGTCTGATATCTGAGAGTGATAAAAATGTTGCAAATCTCAAACAAGTATTTAATGTAAATGAATTATGAAAAAATTGCCCGTAATAAGTATTACGGGCAATTTTTTCGGATTATTTAGTATTCAATGAATTGGTGATGTGAGTCAACATCTCATTCTGATCGAGTTGTCCGTTGGCGATGACTGATTCAGCGAACTTATATGCAGAGAGGAACTTATCTTTGGTCTGCTCATTGATAAAGTCTGCAGGAGTCAAGTGCGTCAGCACGGTGTGGATATTGTCTGTCAGAGTCCTGTTGATAAAGTCAAAGTCATCGTAATCAATAATATCTTCTGTGTTATCCGACATCACAATCGGTATGTGCACCGGCAGTTTGGTCAAAGTTTGTCCTGTGGTTGCATGAAACATCCTGCACTGCTGCTCATAAGAAGTGATAAAGTCGATAAATGCCAAAGACAGCGGCATATTAATGTTGTTTTTCGTTATGGCGATCTTCTTTTCGCGGAATGCCGAAACTGTAACATTGTCAAAAAAATAAAATGAGTATTTATCAGACGGGAGAAGCATTGCCTGCGAAAGCGGAATAATGTCGAAAAGTGTTATGCCTTTTTTGAGATAATATTTTTTATCGATATTGATGTAACGCTTCTGGACTTCTTTGCGGCTGTTCTCACTTTCGTTGTATGTTTTGTCGAAACTAAGGTATGCGTCAAGGATACGCCGGTTGGTATCACAATTAAACAAAGTCCGCTCCCCATCGACTGTGAGACCTCCGCCGAGCATAAAGATATACTCCTGCAGGTCAATAACCGAATCCTCGGGAATGAAGATAATCTTATTCTTTGCGATTTTTTGATTCATAAGAGTTTTCAATCCGTTGAATGTAACAACATCATTGGTATTATCTATGTCTGTTGATTTATTCAGAATGAGGACATTCCAGTCGGCAGAGTATGGCACGAAATAGCCGAAGTTTCGGCGATAAAAGCGGTTAAGATAGCTGTCTGTCAGCAGAGATTCCTTGCTGCGGTAATTCTTACGATACAGTTTGTATGATGCAGCTTCGTTTGTATTACTGCTGCCAATTACGAGATCGATATTGGAGAACTCCTGCGACTGGTATCGTGTGAATATATTCGTCTCGGAACATTCTATATATGTGACTTTAGCCTTGATCTCACTTGTCCTGTTGAACTCATCTGCGGCATCATAGAGCAGCAGATCATCAGTGAGAATGTTTATGCCGGCTGATTTATTTTGGCACGCTGTCAGCAGTGCCATACATATTATAAGGAAAAAACTCAGTTTGTTTTTCATATTGACCTCGTTAATGGGATTATAGCATAAATAATGATACTTTTCAATTAAAATAAAATTCTCCAATATTTATGTTGAAAAAAACGCTAAAATATGGTAACATTTTATGACATTAGGCGAAATATGCCCATAGGAGTTTATATGTCTAATCTGTTTATCAAATGTCCAAGCTGCGGAGTGACACATTTCCAATCGATATTGGTTAAGTCTCTGTTTGTTTGTCCTGAATGTGGTTTTCATCACGGGATCGACTCTGCTGCGAGGATAAAATATACAGTTGATAAGGGGTCTTTTACAGAGTTCGGCAAGAATCTGTGCAGTCTTGATCCTTTGTCATTCCCTAACTACGAAGAGAAACTCAAATCATCGATGAAAGCTACCAATATGAATGAGGCTGTTGTGACAGGCACTGCCACTATCGAGGAGAGTCCGTGCGTTATCGCCGTTATGGATACTCGATTTATAATGGCGAGTATGGGATCTGTCGTTGGCGAGAAGATTACCCGTGCATTTGAGTATGCAACGGAGCATAATCTGCCGATCATCATATTCACTGCATCGGGCGGTGCCAGAATGCAGGAAGGTATATACTCGCTTATGCAGATGGCTAAGACTTCTGCTGCTGCGAAGAAACATTCTGATAAGGGACTGCTCTTTGTGTCTGTACTTACTCATCCGACTACCGGTGGTGTTACGGCATCGTTTGCATATCTTGGTGATATTATCATCGCAGAGCCGCAGGCTCTCATCGGCTTTGCCGGACCGCGTGTTATTGAGCAGACTATCAATCAGAAACTGCCGACAGGATTCCAGCGATCGGAATTTTTGTTGGAACACGGAATGCTTGATAAGATTGTTTCGCGAGAGATGATGCGTGAGACGCTTGGCAACATTCTTAGACTTCATCAGAATGTCTCCAAACCGCAGAAAGAATATCGCATCGAACAGTACGGACTGAAATAGGGGTGTATATGGAAAAACGTGATATAGAAAACGAACTGAAAGAACTTCAGAATAAACTTGATACGCTCAAACAGGATGTGCAGGGCGATGAGAAAAAGGCGATACTGCCGATCATCAACCAGCTGGAAGAGAGTGCACTGTCACTGAAAGCCGAGTTGTATCGCAAGATCACTCCGATCGAGAGAGTGCAGCTTGCCCGCAATCCGAACAGACCGACAACATTGGACTATATTAAATATCTGATTAAAGATTTTGTGCAGTTCCACGGTGACAGACGATTTATGGATGATGAGGCTATTGTTGGCGGAGTCGGATTCTTCGAGAAGATACCTGTGACTGTCATCGGTCATCAGAAAGGTCGCGATGTCAAGGATAATATCAAGCGTCACTTCGGTATGCCGCATCCTGAAGGATACCGCAAAGCTCTGAGACTTATGCAGCAGGCTGAGAAATTTCACAGACCGATCATAAACTTTATAGATACTCCGGGGGCATATCCCGGACTTGGTGCTGAGGAACGAGGTCAGGGCGAGGCTATCGCTACTAATCTCTATGAGATGTCAACTCTGAGGACTCCGATCATATCGATCGTGACAGGTGAGGGCGGCTCAGGCGGTGCTTTGGCACTTGGTGTTGCTGACAGAGTATTTATGCTTGCCAATACGATATATTCGGTTATATCGCCTGAGGGGTGTGCGTCGATACTGTGGCGTGATTCGTCGAAGTCAGGCGAGGCGGCCGAGGCTCTGAAAATCGATGCCAATAACTGCCTTATGATGGGGGCAATAGATGATATTATCGAAGAGCCGCACGGCGGAGCAAACGAGGATCATCTGAAAGTCGCAGCAAATATGCGTGAGAAGATCCGTATCGCTTTGGAAGAACTGTCTCAGTATTCGATAGAGACTCTTTTGGAGCAGAGATATAATAAATTTAGAAAGATTGGACAATTTAAGGAATAACCATGAGTAAAAAAGCATTTTTATTTTCAGGACAGGGAGCACAGTTTGTCGGAATGGGCAAAGATCTGTATGATAATTTCGACATTGCGAAGAAGTATTTCGATGAGGCAGAGAACATTCTCAATAAGCCGATTAAGAAGATCATCTTTGAAGGACCGGAAGAGACTCTCAAAAAGACTGAGAATACTCAGCCGGCTGTAATGCTGATGTCATACATCGCATATAAAATATTGGAGTCAGAAGGAATTACCGCTGACGCATTTGCAGGATTCAGTCTTGGTGAGTATTCTGCATTGACCGCTGCCGGTATTCTGTCATTCGAGGATGGTATGAATATCATCAAGCAGCGGGGACTCATTATGGACGAGCAGTCTCGCAAAGTAGACGGAGCGATGGCTGCGATTATCGGGCTTGAACCGGAGCAGGTCGAAGAGATCTGTAAGAAAGCAGGCGGCACAATCGTGCCGGCTAACTATAACAGTCCGTCACAGACAGTAGTCAGCGGCGAGCGTGCAGCTGTTGAGAAGGCTTGTGCCTTGGCTGACGAAGCAGAAGCGATGAAGACAGTTATGCTTAATGTGTCAGGACCGTTCCATTCTCCGCTGCTTGAGCCGGCTGCCGATAAACTAAGAGCCGCACTCGATACGGTTAAGTTCAACCCGATCGGCAGTGTAAAGATCCTGTCTAATGTGACGGCTGACTATCACAGCGATGCTGCTCTTAAAGACATGCTCGTTAAGCAGATGTACAGTCCTGTTCGCTGGACTAAAACTATCGAGAAACTCGCTGCTGACGGCTGTGAGGTATTCATTGAAGTCGGTCCCGGCAAGACTCTGACAGGTCTTATGAAGCAGATCGACCGATCGAAGAAGGCGTATGCAGGCGGTACGCTTGATGCGATTAACAAGATCATCGCTGAGCAGAAATAAAAGAGAAATATTATATTTAGAACGAAAAGAACTTATTCGGGACTTGTCCCGAAGTTCTAAAAATATTGCGGACCGGGTAAAGCCGGTCTGTTTTTTTTTATTTATTGTGAATTTTTTTCTTAAAAAAACTTCATTTTTTATTCTTTTCCTCTTGACAAAATCGTTTTTTTTTTTACAATACTATGCTTGATTTTTATAAAATTAAGGAATTGAAGGATGAAACGAAGTGTGTATTTTATAATTATGGCGATATTTTTGACATCATGTATCTATGATCCGGCATCATCTAATTCCGGCAATCAAACAGGAATACAAAGTGATCATAAAATATCAAGCCTTCAAGCTAAGTTTGACAATGCTGCTGATGGAGATGTTATTGATTTCAGTGGTATCTCGATTGAAAGCGGAACACTAAATATCAACAAAGCTATTACGATTAAAGGCGGTGATTTCAGCGGAGGAACTCTGAATGTTGCAAAAGCAGGTGTTTCTTTACAGAATGTAACAAATGTTAGTGTTGCGTCATCGTCATCAATGAAGATAAGCAGTTCATCGCTGGCAAGTCTTACGATTGGCAGTGAAGAATCAAGAAGCAGTACTATCTCAGAGACTATCAGTATAAGTGTAACAAATTCTTCTGCAGGCAATATTCTGATGAAGATTGCTAAAGTATGTTTGGCTCTAAATGATATAATCGCTAAAAAAGTTGAGATTGCTGAGAGTGCTACTGGAGCTTCTGTGTCATTCAGCGGTGAAAATACAAGAATCGAAAGTATAGAGGCTAAAACAGATAGCCAAATTATAAACGAAGGGAATGTCTCTCTTCCGGAGACGACACATGCTGAGAGTGTAAAAGTGACGCAGATTACAATGACTGCAAATGATAAACCGACTGAGATCATTGTCAAAGGTCACCAGACAACGCTCTACAGTGATCAGATACCAAACTTCGCAGGTGTGAGCGTTATCGGATCATATGCAGTTAAAGACAGCGATGAGACAGATGTTACAGTGCTGAAGTCCATTAAGAATTATAAAATCATGATTGGAAGCACTGTATATTATGAAGATGGTTCTGTCATGGCTGAGACAAAACTTGCTGCCGGCAATTATACAGTATCGGTAACTGCGGATGGTAAAACTTCAGAATACAGACTAAAAGTATCTGAACGACCAACCGGAGATGAAACAGATAAAACATTTAGTCTTGCAGGAAGAATATATAATGATCCATCCGGTGACTTCCCGCCGTCCTCCCCTGAAAGTCCACATGAAATTGGATGTATATCATTTCGCAGTGATACAGAATGTTGTTTCGTACTAGATTATGGGATGGCTGTCATCTACCTTAACTATACGATTGATTATGCTGACAAAAAGATTACTCTTGTCTCTGCTGATAACGAACAAATTGATGTGTTATCTTGCAATATAACAGGAAATGTTTCCGAGAGTTTGGAAGATATTACTCTTATAGGTGAAATTGAGGTCAGAACAAATGCTAATACAACTATTAAAGGGAGCTATGATCTTTTGTGTAATTATATCGGCAATACAACAGATTATAAGGATCAAACATATATAAACCGATATGAAAATACTGTTATTACATTCAGAAATCAGAGAGATTTCTTTTTTGAGTTTTTTGATACCGTATATAGCGGTCATTTAGATAGTGGTGATACATTTGATATTTATGGGGATAATCCTGTTACGATTAAAGATATTTTAGGAAATGAATCCACCGGAAATTTATCTTTTAATCCATGTTTGGGACAGGTGATTTTAACTATATTATCTTCTGAAGATGATATTTTTGAAACAAACAGAAAATATTACTTAACTCCTTCAGAATCTTCACTATTTTATAATGTGCTAGTAGCGACACCTAACGATGCTATGTCTGGTACTTCGTCTATTAATTTACTTAATCCACCAACATCAACAAATGAATTTGGCTTAGCAGGAACAAGATATTATTGTAAAAAAATGTATTATCGTGACGAATCTAAACAATATACCATAATAAGTGCAATTATTAATTTCCTTGATGATAATTCTATTGATACAAGTTTCTCTGATGGCTTGATTTATAAAGAAGAAGCAGAGAGAAGAGTTATAGTTATTACTACAAGTGATTCTAATGATAATAGTGGCATACAAGGACAAATTTCAGAGGATGGTAAAACGATAGATATTGGCGGAGATAATTCATCATCGACAGAAGAAAACCGAGTATGGTGGAGTGGAACTTTCCAAAAAGTTGAAGCTGAGCTATTTAATCTTGATGGCAAAACATACACTTCAACAAATGTGACGCTTAATGGTGAGGTTTTGTCAGGTGTGGTATATACTATTAACTTTAACGAAACGACATTCACCTTAACAGATAATAAAGGTAAAGACTTTGCTGTGAGTGGCTCGTATTACAACATATCAGATAAAGAAATCTTCACAAAAAGCAGCGGAAATGAAGATTATCGCGGATATACTCTTGATGGTATAAAGATAACAGTTACTCCTGATATGGAGAGTTTAACTATTATCACAAGTGTTCATAATCATCCTGGAATAGTAGGTGCTCAGATGATAACATTTAGTCTTAATTAGTAATAAAATATTTTAAAAAAACAGGGACTCGACCGTCTGCGGCGACGAGTCCCTGTTTTTTTATTTTAGTTTTTGGATTTCTTCCAGTGATAATCCAGTATGTTTAGCAATCGTGCTGTCTGGAAAGTTGTCTTCTATCATAGAACGAGCGGTTTCAAGTTTGGCGGAGTGAGAACCTTCAGCACGACCTTCGGCGATGCCTTCTCTGTGACCTTCTTTTTTACTTTTCTCCAGCAGATTTTTTACAAAGTTCTTCTTATGCTCTTCCCAGCTTGCTTTCTCTCGTCTTGCATCTTCACGAGCGTAATACATATCACGGATTTTATTTGTCAGATTTGCGATACTCAATATCTTCTTGGCCTCTCCGATTTCGGCATATTCACTGATAAACATTTTGACCTCCTCTGACGACGGATTGTTTATGAACTTAACCCATTTCTGTAGCATCTCATTTTTAATTATACCACCTTTTTCCGCTTTTGGCAACTCAATAAAGTGAATTTGTGACAAATTTGTTAATAAGTCACCTCTTGCGGTGCGATAGCTGAATTCGTTGTGAGCGTATTTGTTGTCCTCGAAAAGCTCAAAATCTACAAAGTTAATGCAGATCGTTTGTTTTAGGGAGCTGTAATTCTTGCCGGATTTCAGCTGGCTTGCAATAATACGGCTCATATAATGCAGAGTCCTCGGTATCATGTCATCGCGGTTAATCATCTGCATTTCGATATTGATAAGAATGTTGTTATTCGTTATAGCGAAAATATCCATAATGGAATATTTGTCATCTTTGTAACGCCTGTCGATATTGGGATTGGCGATTGTGACATCGACAATCGTTTGTTCGTCCGGCAGAGAGATAATTGAGTTTAGCAGAGATTTTGTAATCTCAGGATAATCTTTGTTGCCGAAAATCAATTTGAAAGCGTAATCCACTTTGGGATTCATTTCGCCCAACTGGGCATTGTTATTGTTTTTGTGCATAAAAGTAACTCCTTCGTGAGATGGGAAAACACGCTTGCGTGTTTTCCCATCTCACTTAATTTTTACCCTTATATATAACGCACGAAAAGAAAAACT
>JAFYAI010000055.1 GCA_017540815.1 Spirochaetales bacterium | reverse complement strand
TCACCAAGGCTTAAACCTGATTTGGTTCGGCTCTCTTCATTAGCAAGAGACTGAACCAGCTTATATCGTGCCGGGAAGTCAAAGCATGATCGCAGACCATATCCCGGTGCGTTACCTTTGTCTACCGAGCCTTTCTGGATAATGCTTGCATCTCCCATCCAATGCTCACCAACCATATAACCGAGAGTTCCCCATGTCTCTCCGGCAGCAGCATTTGCAGCAGCGGCATCTTCTACTGCTTTGCGGATTTCATACCAATAGTTATGACCGTTTGTATAGCAGTTATCTCCGTTACCGTTGCCATGTTCACCGAGACCTACCTGATAGCACTGGTCAAGTCTCCATCCGTCGATCTTATATTCTTTGATCCAATACTGAGCTACTTCTTTGAAGAAGTCAAGACTTGCAGGATAAGAACATGCTTTATACATACCGTTATCTCTTGTAGGAGTCTTGCCTGTCGGACTTGGCTTAGCACCGCCATCTCCCCAGTGACCGAATACACCATCCAAGATGACATACATACCTTTTTCGTGATATGTCTTTACCAATGTTCGGAATGTATCATTTGTACCGAACTTCGGATCGATATTGAAGTAGTCATAAGTGAAATATCCTGTAGAATTAAGATACTCATTCTGAGAACCTGATGATGAGTCGAAGATCGGAGTCATCCACAAAGCATTACATCCTAAGTCTTTAATGTAGCCAGCAGCATTGATGATACCCTGCAGATCACCGCCTGTCAAAGCACCGCTTGGACCATAAGCGTGGCTGTAGCCTCGCGAAGGATCTCCGTCTTGGAATGATGATACCATTACCTGATATATCGTCAGATTGTTAAAGTCATTGCTGACTTGCGGAGCTTCTTTAATCGTTATGCTGCCGTTGATATTTACGGAACCGGCTTCGTTAGTAAGTTTGCCGCTTACAGACAAAGTACCTGTCGATGACATAAAGTCACTGACTTTGAATATGTTATTACCGGCAGAAAGTGTCTTATTCACATTACCGATCTTAACTGCACTTGCTGTCAGGGCTGTGGTGCTGTTTACACTAATTGTGAATGTGCCTGTCAGTGTTGCACTCGATGACATCTGATAAGTCGGCGGCACAGGGACTGCCGAGATATATGATGATGATGACGCACCTGAGCCTGTTATCAGGTAGCAGCCTGCTTTCGTCAGTTCTATATCATTACTGCACAGTTTACCGCCTGATGAGTTAGTGATCAGGACATTAACTGCTGTTACACCCTCAAAGTTATAGATATAATAACTGTCACTGATCGTGCTGTCCATCGGGATACCCGGCCAAGTTGTTGCCTTATAAGTAGCAGCATTGCTGCAGTCCCAATAGTGGATATGATCCCATCCGCCGTTAGCCAGCGACTTGCTCACCTGCACCTGTATACCGTTAAATGTCGGTGTAGGTGTAGGATTAGGATTAACTGTCGTAGAAGTTGTACTTGTCGTCGTTGTCACAACTTCTGTCAATGTCACGCCTGATGATGTAACCCTGTATGTTCCGGCAGCCGTTATCGACATATCAGTACCACACAGCTTGTTGCCGGCTGCATTGGTGATCAGCAGTTTAACAGAAGTACATCCGTTAAACTCATAGCAGTAGTCGTTATTATCATAGCTTACCAGATCTACACCGGGCCATGATGGTTTTGGATAAGCGTTTGCATCTGATGCATCCCAATAGTAAATCTTCGGGAAATTAAGCGACTTAGCAACGAGTACTCTGATACCGGTAAAGTCTTCCTCGAAGTCAATATCGATCTTCACAGTCGGAGAAACACTGTACGATACGACATCCGAGTCAAGATAACCTTTTGCCTTCGCCATTGCTTTAATCGTATCTCCTGCCTTTACACTGATCGGCTTAGTATATACAACGCTCGGATTACCGCTGTTAGCCGTATAGTAGACAGTTGCACCTGACTGTGTACAAGTCAGTGTAACAGTACCGTCTGCCGCAGAATACGATATTGCCGGCTTAGCGGTCTTTACAGTAGGAGCAAGAGTTGTCGTGGTAGTTGTGGTAGTAGTAGTTGTTGTCGTTGTTGTATCACCGCCATTAGGATTGACTGTGGTGGTGGCGGTAGTTGTTGTGGTAGTAGTAGTTGTTGTTGTTGTCGTCGTTACCGGCGTATAGACTGTAGTAGTTGTCGTTACAGGCACATCAGCAGGCTTATCAGTCAGCGACAGTTGGCATACATTAGTAGACTGAGTCGCTACGATGCGGATATAGTAGTAATGCTCACCTGATAATGTGGTAAATACACTCTCAATGCCTTTCGTAGCAGACGAATTGATCTGTGTATTAGTTGGCGTAATCTTGGAAGAATCAACTCGGCCATCCTGATAGATTTTTACATCCTGTATAGAAACACTCGATAAGCATGACAGATACAATGTCTGAGCAGAAGCAGAGATCAATCCAAACCAGTTATCTCCTGCTGTCAGTTGCACATTCTTAGTCTCGCCTACACACAGAGTATCAACGAACTCAAAGAGGAAGCCTTCTTCCGTCTCCGCCGAATACTCGATCTTCGTAGAGTTATCTGCCGCAACAAACGAAACATAAGCAGTTATATCGATCTCATCATCCAAAGTAAGTGTCACTGTTCCGACACAATATGTATTGGCTTTGGAGACATCTTTGCCGACTACGGTAAACTTATATTTACCGACAGGAAGTTCAAATATCGTTCCTGAGCCTGTCGTCTCTAATGTCTTATTGCTGATCTGTTTATCAGACAAACAAACAGCGGTCACTTCATATAACTCAGCGCCGTATTCAGTTCCATCGAATATCAGCAAAGCAGCTGCCTTGCCATCATGCGACTTGCCTGTGTCGAAGTCATATATATCCGTTCCGCCATTTTCGATGATCTGCTGTGCAGTCGAGATTACATTCTCATTGGAGCATGCCCACACTGAGAACATCAGCACCATTATCATCATAATACTTTTTGCAATGTTTTTACTTACTTTAGTCACTTTCGACCCCCTTAAGCCTTACCATTATTAAGAAAAATATAATATTTAATCCTTTATTTTCGGATACTTTATTCCGATAATACTCTGCAAATATTATGCCAAGACAAAATCGACCTGCTCTATCAATGTCACTCATATAAGATGAAAGAATTCACTCCACGCAAATTCCACGCAAGCACAGCGGATAAAATCTAAATTCCAGAATGAGTTTCGGCAGATTTAATGGCCTCATTTTTCTCTAATTACTTTCAGGAACATTCCGACAATTATACTGTATTATTTCATTCACCTGCCGAAAGCAGGTAAAGGAGCTAAAAAATATGTTACGAGGTATATATACTTCCGCTTCTGGAATGTCGGCAATGCAGAGCAGACTCGACATCATATCCAACAATCTGGCAAATGTTGATCTGACAGGCTACAAAGAAGACATCTCCATCCTAAAAGAAAATCCCAACATGCAGATACGCCGCGGAGCAGACGACGGAGTTGTGGCATTCCCGCTGGGGAGTTATGACAAGATGCCGTTCGTCGGCAAACTCGGCACCGGTGTCGAAGTCAACGAGTCATATACGATATTCAGTCAGGGATCACTCAAACAAACCGAGAATGACTTGGATGTCGCATTGGAAGGCAAAGGATTCATCGCTGTGGAGACTGAGAAAGGCGAGCGTTACACACGCAACGGATCTTTTACTATTAATAAGGAAGGTTTCCTGGTTACAAAAGACGGACTGAAAGTTCTGTCCGAAGACGGACCGATCCAGATCAAGCATAATAATTTCGCCATCGATAAAGAAGGCAATGTATTCGTCAATAACGAGTATATGAACGATCCCAACAGAATGGTACTGAAAGAAGAAAACGAATGGCATGAGACAGAGCAGATCGGACGGCTTAAGATTGTCCGATTTCCGAGAGAGAGAGAGCTTCGCCGTGAGGGGAACTCATTCTACTACGAAGACGAATGGACAGGCAAACCATATATCGCCGAGGGCGATGAGAGACCGACTGTTTTGCAGGGCTTCCTCGAAGCAGGCAATGTCAATCCTGTAACAGAGATGACCAAAATGATCGAAGTGCAGCGAGCATACGAAGCCAATCAAAAGTCGATCCAGTCTCACGACCAGTTGCTCGCAAAACTTATAAGTGATGTCGGTGTTGCTAGGTAAGTGATCCCACTCTATCCTGACGGCAATCGCTATTATAGTTTCGACTTATTCTGCAAGCAGACATTCGGAGGCAAGACAGCCAAGATCCCGATAGACGGCGGGTTTGGCTGTCCCAACCGAGACGGCACTGTGAGCAGCCGCGGATGTCTGTTTTGTTCCGACAGAGGCAGCGGAGACTTCTGCGGGCATCAGTCCATAACAGAGCAGATACAGTCATTCATAAATGCTTCTGCCGAATATAACACATCATCAAAATGGAGCCGAGCCGAGCGGTTTATCGCATTCTTCCAATCATTCAGCGGCACTTATGCTCCGATCGACATACTGTCAAACCGTTACGAAGAAGCATTGTCAGCATCAGACAAGATTGTCGGGCTGGCGATCGCTACAAGGGCGGACTGCATCGACGAAGCGAAAGCCAAACTGCTGTCACAATTGTGCAGCCGCACTTTCTTATGGGTTGAGCTTGGCTTACAGACTGTGCATGAGCCGACTCGCCGAGCTATGAATATCGGCTATTCTATGGAAGATTTCCGGATCGGATATGACATTCTACAAAAGAACAATATACCGACTGTGCTGCATATCATATTCGGACTGCCGGGTGAGACCGACGAAGATATGATGGCGACTGTTGACTATGCGGCGAGTCTGCGTCCGTTCGGGGTGAAATTTCATCAGCTGATGATTTTACGCGGCACTCCGCTGGAAGCCATGTATAATGCCGGGCAGATTACCACGCTTACGCAGGAGCATTACACTGATCTCGCCGCAGAATCAATTCTTCGGCTGCCGCATTCTACGATTATACACAGGATGAATAGCGATGCCGCAGAGTCTGACATTATCGCTCCGAACTGGAGCAGAGACAAACTGCAGACGATCAATATGATCCGGCATAAACTGAAGATAATGTCCAATAAATAATCAATACTTTTATCAAACAAACATCAAAGGAATCAAATATGGCAGATATACAATCTATAACCAAACTCGGCAATCCGGGCAATCCGACAGGCGAATACGGCAAACTTATGCTCGCCGATATGAATGAGCATCACTTACCTGTCACAACTTGGGGTTTGTCACACTGGACTGTTGCTCCCAATGACACGATACTCGACATCGGCTGCGGCGGCGGCAGAACTATCCGCACATTGTCGCAGAATATTACATCCGGCAAAGTCTATGGCGTTGATTATTCGGAGGTCGCACTTGAATGTGCCGCCGAATATAATGCTGCCGAGATTGCCGCAGGCAAGATTAAGCTGATTAATGCTTCGGTGGAGAGTCTGCCTTTCTCAGACCAAACATTTGACAAGATAGTCACCGTGGAGAGTTTCTACTTCTGGCCATCGCCTGCTGACAATCTCCGTGAAGTTCACAGAGTCCTCAAAATCGGAGGAACATTCTTACTTATCGCCGACATCCACGGCGATGCGGATCTTACCGAGCATGAGCGTGAGAATGTGCAGGCATATAATCTGTATAATCCTACCAAAGCGGAGTTTGAGAAATTATTTGAGCAGGCTGGATTCAGTGAGATCACAATCCATACGAAAGATGGAACTAATTGGATATGTGTGGAAGGGAAACGGTAAAAAAAGTGCTTCCTAACGGAAGCACTTTTTTTGTCATAAATTGCAAAAACGCAAGATAAAAACCATCAAATTTCTGCAAAAACGCAGGATAATTTTTACAGACAGATTGTCATATAAGGCGGAATACATAAGAGTTTATCGTGCGGTGCAGTCAGATTCTGTGGATGAATGATATAAGCGCAGCCAATGCGGTCATGATATTTATCGATAAATCTTTCCAGTGAAACAGTCGTGTATTTTTTTGAGGATTTTACTTCTATCGGATAAATTTTAAGGTTGGTTTTGTCTTTATTGGACAACAAGAAATCAATCTCTATATCATTTCTGTGTTTTTCTTTGTTATAACATGTATAGAAATACAGTTTGTGTCCGTTTGCAGTTAGCATTTGAGCAATAACATTCTCAAACAACATTCCTTTATTGATTGATAAATGACCTGTCAGGATTTTGCTGTAGATATTCTGTTCTGCTATGGCATTTTCATCAAATGAGTGTGTTACCAACAACCCCGTATCTCCCATATAACACTTAATGAATGATTTATTTTCGTTTAATGACAGTCCGACATTCGGATCATTGCACAAAAAACATTCATTGCAAATCATGGAATCTGCAAGCCAAAAAAAAGACTCTTCATAAGATACGGCTCGATTCGTTTCATCAAATGAGTTAATCTTGACTCGCTTTTCATGAGATGATAAAAATCCCGGTAATCCGTCAAAAATAGACAAAACTTTTGCTTTGTAACGGTCATCTATTTTGTTGATGTCATTACGATACAGGTTTAGAATATCATTTTTTTCAAAACTGCACATTTCAAATTGTTTGCCGGATTCAATAAATGAAGAAACAACTTTTGGCATACCACCTATCAGTATATATTGCATAAACAGAAAACTTGCTTTTTTGTGTATTGCTTCCAACAGCGGCTTTTTTTGAGAGAAACATTCTCGAATGTAATCTATAATCTGATTATCACCCATAGCCAAACAAAATTCTTCAAAATCCATTGGATACATTTTTATCGGATGTTCTTCAGACGGGATTAAAATCTCTTTGACATTTTCTTTGATTGAAATCAGAGAACCGGTTTCTATATAATCGTATCGTCTGTCTTTGACTAATAATTTTATTGCTTCACGAGCCTTAGGAAACAGCTGTATCTCATCAAATATAATAACGCTTTGTCTTTTATACAGAGGCGTGTTGTATTCCGAAGATATAATCATAAAGAAATCGTCTAAATTGAGTAAATGATGGCGAAAGGCATCTTTGATATTGTCACTTGCAAAAGCAAAATCGATTATAATATAACTTTTGTAATGTTTTTTGGCAAACTCTTCGGCGACAGTAGATTTGCCGATACGCCTTGCTCCTTCGATAAGAACGGCTTTGCTGCCATCGGAATATTTTTTCCATTCTTCAAGTTTGTTCATAATCTTGCGTTCAAAAATCATTATTATGCCTTTTTTTAATTTTCTTAATGCAGTTTAACACATAAATTGCAAAAACGCAAGATAAAAACCGTCAAATTTCTGCAAAAACGCAGGATAATTTGAGAGAGTAATTATTCGGACGAAAAACGGAACTAACCGGATATGTGTGGAAGGGGGAAAGAGGAAGGTAACAAAAGTAATAAACTTTTTATCTCCTCATAAATTTCATTTGCATTTCTCGTTTATATCTGTTATAATATCATTATAGGCTTGCAGGTAAGCAGAAATTGCGAGGCAATTTCTGCTTACCTGCAAGCCGTAGAAGGATATTTTATGACCAACTTAATCAAGACATTTATAGACGGCGGGCCTCTCATAATGAGCTGTCTGCTGCTGTGCAGCATAATCGCTGTGATAATAATCATTGAGAAATATATGTATCTCAAGAAGATAAAACGAATCGACGAGAAGGCTGTCGCCAATGTCACCGACGCTCTGAAAAAGGGCAAATACGACGAAGCAGCACAATTGTGCGATAAATCACCGTCTCCGATGATGAATATGATCAAAGCCGGCATAGACAAACGCACTCTGCCGCAGCAGCAGATCGAAGAATCTGTGAAGTCCGCAGCAGGTCGTGAGATACCTAAGCTGGAGCGTAATCTGACTACACTCGGCACGATCGCCAATGTTGCGACTCTCATCGGTCTGTTGGGAACGGTCCTCGGCAATATGCAGGCATTCGGTCTGATCGGATCACAGAATGCACTGGGCAGTATGGATGTCCTCGCAGGAGGCATTGCAAAGGCTCTTGTTACTACCGCTGCCGGTCTGATTGTCTCCATTCCGTCACTGATATTCTACAATCACTTCACTCATCAAGTGAGCAATATCATCCTTGCGATGGAGACGACAGCCAATGACATAGTGGCACTGATCATATACGGCGGTCAGAATGGCGAAAACCGGATTAAGGATGACAAAGAAGCACCAATGGAACAAGAGAAAAAACAGGACTTGTTTGTATGATTAGATTTGCTGCACGAAACAAACCAAAAGCTGTCGTCGATATGATACCGATGATAGACATAGTTTTTCAGCTTGTCATATTCTTTATGGTGGCGACGACATTCAAGACGACGACAGGTATGGAACTGAACATCCCCAATGCCAAGAAAGTCTCCAATGTGCCGACTTCGACACTGCAGGTCTATATCCGCAGCAATAGCGACATTCGCGTGGGAGACACTCCGACTGATCTGGCTCATTTTGAACAGAATCTGCCTGCTGTCGGTAATGACAAAAAAAGTGTTATCATTTACGGAAACAAAGATGTGGAATACCAACTGCTGATCGATATAATGGACATCCTGCGGCAGAATAATTATGAGAGCATCGATTTGGCGATAAAAAAGCGTTAGCGTATGAATATGCTGGATCTTTATTCGGAAAATATCTATACACCTGTCGAAGAAAAGCAGAATGAACGACGATTTGTCTTTGCCGTGATCCTCGCACTGCTGATACATATCGGGCTGTTTATCGGGATCGGTATGTCGAGCCTGCTAAACTACAAGCGTCCGGAAGAGATCAAGATCATCAATGTGCAGCTCCACAGCGATGAGACCGCTCCTGCTGCCCAGACTGCCAAAGGCAAACCTGACAAACAGAAAAAAACACATACGGAAGCCAAGTCTGTAAAAGCCGTGGAAAATCAGGCAACCAAGAAGAGCAATAATATAAACAATATAAAGGAAACAACTCCGCAGAAACAATCCAAAACCGCTCAGACGACAGCACAGCAGACCGCTCCTGCCGAAGCGGTTAAACACTCTGAAACAGTGACGGCACAAAAAACACAAGAGACTCCTGCCGATAACAGCACAATTGTGCCGTCACCACCGCCACCCTTGCCATCCGATACAGCGGCTGCTGCAGAAACTGCCCAACCTGTTGTGCAGCAGCAGCCTGATATATTTGAGCAGATGACAAGGGCGGCGGACACCCGTGCTGCCGAAACACGACAGCAATGGGCCGATGCCCATCAGACTCCGGCACAGCAGCAGGAGACAGCAGAAGATGCGGCAGCACGGGAAACTATCCGTAATATAAGCACCGCCGGAGGCGGTTCGGCAGCCGCACAATCGGACGGGAAGTATAATCAGACCGAAGAGACAGCGGCTGCCGATGGCGAAGCTGCTCCGGACGGCAATAACATTCGCTGGACGACAGGAACTTCACGGCGACTTATATCATCGGGAGAGATAGTACCGCCTGATGAGATCGCTGTACTTGGACTGAAAACTGCTGTCACAATTCGGTTTGAGGTATTCGACAACGGACTGATTGGCAAAGTCGAGATCGTAAAGTCATCAGGTGAAACAGAATGGGATAATGATGTAGCCCAGCAGTTCAAAACCAAATACAAGTTTGAGCAAGGCTCAGGCAAAGCGGTTGGAACTATAATAATAAATATGGGATATTAAAATCTATATAATCTATATATAAGAAGGTAAAAATATGACAACACTTATCATGAAACTCTTCGTCAAGGATTATCCGCATATTGCTGACGAGACTACACGCAAGAAATGCGGATTCTGTGCCGGAGTTGTCGGTATCATCACTAATGTGATGCTTGTGATACTCAAGATAATCATCGGCACTATCACCAACTCTGTTGCCATTATTGCCGAAGGTGTCAACAATCTCGGCGATGCGGCAAGTTCAGTTGTAACACTTATTGGATTCAAACTTGCGGGCAAACAGGCCGACGATGATCATCCGTTCGGACATGAGCGGATAGAATACATCGCCGGATTGATCGTGTCACTGCTCATCCTGATTGTTGGCATTCAACTGATTGTCCAGTCTGTCGGCAAGATCCTTCACCCGCAGAAATCAGACTTCACGATTATAACTACTGTCATATTCGGCTCGTCACTGCTAATCAAGATATGGCGGGGGCATTTCTATTACAAAGTCGGCAAGCACATCCAATCCGCAACAGTCAGTGCTGCTGCACAGGACGCATTCAACGACTGCATCTCTACTACTGTTGTTTTGATCTCTTCCATTATAATGTTGTTTTATCCGAACATACACATTGACGGCTATGCCGGGGTGATCGTGTCGGCATTCATCATTAAGACAGGCATTGATCTGATCAAAGAGACGGCAGATCCGCTTATCGGGTCGCTGCCGGAGCAGTCGCTTGTGGACAGTATTATCACTATCGCCACGGCTAATCCCAAGATACTCGGCTATCATGACTTTATGATACACTGCTACGGTCCGAGCAGAATGTTTGCATCGATTCATCTTGAGTTTGACTATCGGGAGAACATCTTGGAGATACATGACATTGCCGACAATGTTGAATCAGAGACAAAAAAACAAACAGGAGTCAATCTCGTTGTGCATCTCGATCCGATAGATATGACCGATCCTGAAACTATCAAACTCAAAGAACAGGTCAGCCGTATAGTCTCTGAATCAGAAAATATTATCTCATTCCACGACTTTCGTGTCGTTAAAGGTCCTACGCACACAAATGTGCTGTTTGACCTCGTGCTTAGCCTTGATACGCACAATGACATTGATGCCAAAAAAAACATCGTCCGCTATATAACAGATCAAATTAGATTGATTAATCCGAAATACAATGTTATAATCAAAACTGATATAAACTTAGTGTATAAAAGGAGCAATAATGAAACGCATTAATTTTATAATTCTTAATATTTTGTGCTTTATCGCACTGTTGAGCTGTTCCTCAATCATAGAGTCTCTGTTTGGCGAGCCGGGCTATACATCATCGACAAGTTCGACTACACACAACAGCGAAAATAACGGAAACGGCGGCGGCTCATCAACTTCGACGACACTGACCACGCTTGCACCGCAGGACTCGCTGAATGAGACATTCGAGAGCGGAACTCTTACGGCGAATAAATGGGTCTTGGGCGGCACAACCAACCCGGAGATCATCGACGAAGAGGATTATGTTTATGACGGTAATTATGCAGTCAAACTCAGTGCCGATTATCATGACAGCAGTATTCTTGCGATAAACCTCAGACTCACTGAACCTCAGATATTCTCGTTTATGTACAAGACCGACATAAGCAGTTCAGAAAATTGCATAGAAACTTTTAAATGCAGTATTAATGACACGATTGTTGCATCTCCAACCGGTCTTAACAAGCCTTACGGTAAATATTCGACCAAACTCGATCCGGAAACTTATCTGATAGTATTTGAGACACGCAACGACACCAATTATCATTATACAAATTACACAAATGCCGTTTATCTTGATAATATCATTCTCGACGATGTTCCGGCATCCCGTGCTCTGTTTTGTGATACATTTGACAACGGCATTAACGATAATTATTGGGTACTCAGTGCCTCTGTTACTGTCGATAATGATGATGCGATAGCAGGGTTTATCGAAACTTCTCATACAGGAGTGTTAAACGATAATCACGGCAAAGTTTTGCGTTTCGATATGAATATTATGGGAACGGCGACTCTATCCATGATAGATTTATCATCTGATGCAGCACTCACATTTGACTACAAATCACAATGTCATGAACTGAATGCATTGTCTATAATTATCGATGATGTTACAGTCGATACATTATCAGTCGGAGCATACCGCTGGCGAAAACATGCAATTCCATTAACAGCAGGTAGGCATACTAT
>JAFYAI010000054.1 GCA_017540815.1 Spirochaetales bacterium | reverse complement strand
GTATGGACGGCGGCGAACTGCTTCTGTCAGCTGACCGCCTTCATCATAGCCGACATATCCCGGAGGTGCTCCGATAAGGCGGCTGACGCTGTGCTTCTCCATATATTCCGACATATCGATACGAGTCATCGCACGCACATCATCGAAGAGGAACTTCGCAAGGGACTTGGCAAGTTCTGTTTTACCGACACCTGTAGGTCCTGCGAATATGAATGAGCCGATAGGTCTGTTCTCATCAGCAATACCTGCTTTGCTTCGGCGAATGGAGTTGCTCACAGCGGTTATTGCTTCGTCCTGTCCGATAATCGATTTATGGAGAAGGTCTTCCAACTCCAGCAGTTTGTCCCGCTCGGACTGCAGCATTTTCTTGACAGGTATGCCACTCCAAGTCGATACTATCGCAGCAATATCATCTTCGGTGACTTCCTCGCGCAGCAGATTGCTTGTCTGGTGGAGACTTTGCAGTTTGTTTGTCGCATCTTTGAGTTTATTTTCCAATGCAATTTTCTCACCGTATTTGATCTTACTGGCTTCTGTAAGGTTGCCTTCGCGGATATATTCTTCTTCACGAGCTTTGAGTTCTTCAAGTTGTTTCTTAATCTGAGCAATGTTTTCAATGACTTGTTTTTCGTTATTCCATTGCAGTTTCATTGCAGATGATTTTTCTTTGAGTTCGTTGAGTTCAACCTGGAGTTTCTCAAGACGCTCACGGCTGTTGTCATCATCTTCTTTGGATAACGCAGTTTTCTCGATCTCAAGCTGGATAATCTTACGCTCGATGACATCAATCTCTTCCGGCTGACTCTCAATCTGCATCTTGAGCCGCGAAGCCGCTTCGTCAATGAGGTCTATCGCTTTATCCGGCAGGAATCTGTTGGTTATGTATCTGTTCGACAACACAACGGCACTGACAAGGGCATTATCCTGAATGCGGACTTTGTGATGAACTTCGTAACGCTCTTTAAGTCCCCGCAGAATGGCGATACTGTCTTCGACAGTCGGTTCTTTGACAAGCACTGTCTGGAAACGGCGTTCAAGGGCGGCATCTTTCTCAATATATTTGCGGTATTCGTTAAGCGTAGTCGCTCCGATACAATGGATTGCTCCGCGGGCGAGTGCCGGCTTGAGAATGTTTGACGCATCCATTGATCCTTCGCTTGCTCCGGCCCCGACAAGCGTGTGCAACTCATCTATGAAGAGTATCAACTGTCCTTCTGATTTTTCGATTTCGGTGATAACAGCTTTGAGGCGTTCCTCAAACTCACCGCGGAATTTCGCACCGGCAACGAGTTGAGCCAAATCAAGTGACAGTATCCTCTTATCTTTGAGACTCTGCGGGACATCACCATCGTATATTCGTTTGGCAAGACCTTCGGCAATAGCTGTTTTGCCGACACCCGGCTCGCCGAGCAGGACAGGGTTATTCTTAGTTCGCCGCGAAAGTACCTGTATGACACGCCGTATTTCATCGTCACGGCCTATAACAGGATCGAGTTTATTCTGTCGTGCAAGTGCTGTCAGGTCACGAGTGTATTTCTCCAGAGCTTTGTATTGCGACTCAGGATCGTCTGATGTTACACGCTGATTCCCTCGGATTTGTTTGAGTGCCAGTTTGATATTATCTTCGTTAATGCCGAGTTTTTGTAACACTTTTGCCAATGAGTTATTGCTCTTGACTTCTGCCAGGATAACATGCTCGGTAGAGATGTATTCGTCATTCATTGCGGACATTTCTTTTTCGGCTGCAAGCAGGACTTTGCCAAGTTCGGCAGATATTGTCGGATTATTGTTCATCTCACCGACGACTTTCGGTTTGGCTTTGATAAGCTGATTGACTTCATTCTTGACACGAGCCGCACCAACACCGATCGCATCAAAGAGCGGTCCGGCGATGCTGTCTTCCTGTTCCAGACTGGCATAGATGAAATGCTCTACATCCATTTGAGTATTGTTGTTTGCAAGTGCCAGACTTGCACCTTCTTGGATGGCTTTCTGCACCATTATTGTCATTTTATCGTAGTTCATTTTGTGCTCCTTTTTTTCTAATATTTTTTTAATCGTTATAAATATAATGCTTTTTGGAACGAATGTCTACAATAATTTTTCTAAAAATTTATTTATAAGTTTTATACATTGAGGTTTCAGAATATGGCTGAATATTCTGATTGTAATATGAGTCTTCATAATACGGTATCGGATCTATACTGTCAGCAATGCTGCAAGTGTGAGAGTATTGGGCTTCTACTTCACGCAATTTGTTTTCCAATGCTTCATTGAGTCCGTGCAAAGCTGCAAATGGCATGAATTGTTTAGCTCGTTCTGCCGGAGACATTTTATTCTTAGGTTTGCACGCCACTTTTATGACCTCCTATCTGCATATTCCTTTCTCTTGCTGTTGCCGCATCTAAATAGTCTAAGCATTTTAGAATGGCATTTTTCCCAAAGCGTTTTTTCACATTTAGAACGGCTTTCTGAATATTGCGGTTGCGGAAAATCTGCTCATTATCTTCGTCAAATAGGCTATAACAACAAACATTTTCTTTATGAATATTATTAAATGTCATATTAATGTGACGGATAGGTTTATTGCGATCCGTGATCTTTTGGTATAATTCAACAACAGCAGGAATAATGAATTTATCACCGTTAGTCTCAAACTCTAATTTTATACAGCCGTTGGATGGCGGACAATGAAGTTTATTGGAATATGCAATACTAAGAGTTAATGATGATGTTACAACATTCTTATCTACCATGTCAAGACATAGTTGATCTGCCATTTCACGAATAATAATAAGTGCTTCATTAAAAGTATAATCACGCATCAGAACTTGCCCTGAACTCATGCTGTGAGATGAAGAACAATATGCTTTTATATTTGCAATAGTGGCAGACTCTCTGCCCCATGCGTGATCTATCAGTAATTCTGCATCCTTACCGAAGATAGAGTAGAGTATCTCTTCTTTGCACATAGCAACGCCATACATATCATTAATGCCTATGTGCGAAAGCCGTGCAGCAGTACCATGACCAACCTTCCAAAAATCAGTCAGTGGTTTGTGATGCCACATAGTTTCTATGTATGTTGTTTCATCAAGGATACCTATAAAGTCTATGGAATGTTTTGCTGTTATATCTAAGGCAATTTTTGCAAGGTAGAGATTGGTACCTATACCACAGGCTGAGCGGAGTCCTGTTTTTTGATAGATGTCTTCCATTATATTACGGCCAAGTTGCTTACCATTCATATTGTATGTTTGCAAATATTCTGTTACATCCAAAAATGCCTCATCAACGGAGTATACATGAATATCATTGGGGGAGACATATTTTAGGTATACTCCGTAGACTTTGGCTGCGTAGTCTATGTAGAGCTGCATTCGCGGAACGGCAATAATATAGTCTATTTCAGATGGAATCTGAAATACACGGCATCGATTATGAATACCGAGAGACTTCATTGCCGGTGTGATAGCGAGGCATATTGTATTCTTGGATCGATCAGGATCTGCAACAACAAGGTTTGTTGTAAAAGGATCAAGCCCTCTTTCTACACATTCTACTGAAGCAAAAAAAGATTTTAGATCAATACAGATATATAATTTATTAGTAATTTGATTTTTGTTTGTTTTTAGTATGCTTTTGTAATATCTCATTTTTTTGCTCACGATATGAATTTAGCATTTTATTGAAAAAATGTCAAACAAAAATTTTAATTTTATTATAAAATAATAAAATATTTATTGAATTTATTTTAGGTTTGTTGCATTGATAAAAAGTTATAGCGTTATATGCGTCAAACTACCATTTTTTCGAGGAAAATTTGGGTTGGCGGGTAGAGACAGGCTCTGGTTGCCCGGACTCTGTCTAAAATTTCACGCACAATTGTGCGTGAAATTTTAGGTGTATTGCTGAACCTCTCCAGCCGTCCCACTATTACCCCTACGGTCGCTCTTACACGTTCTATCGACTCTGCCAATTTCTTATTATTCTCATCTTTATTCTCCCCATACTCAATATCACTCAGATCCAGATGTCGCTTAAAAAATGTAACTATCAGCCGAAACAATTCGCAATAACTGTAGAAATGCAGCTGCTCTTTCAGATACTGCAGCATCAGAAATGTCTCTCTCGTCAGTTCTGC
>JAFYAI010000053.1 GCA_017540815.1 Spirochaetales bacterium | reverse complement strand
TCTTGCCAGACTCATTCTCCAATGCGATAAATGCCCCCTGAACCTGAGCAAGGATACTCTCTTCCTCGAACTGATTCTCAAGACTGCTGTCAGTCATTGTTTCTAGCAAATCAAGTCCCAATATCTGGCTTGTAAGATTAAGCATAGGATTAACATTATTTTGGAAGTCTGTAACCGCTCGTCCCTTGTCGCGGTCTTTATCGACATTGACATTCGACAGTGCAAAGAGCTCACTGACAAGTGCCACTGTATCCATATATGTATCTTGGATCTCAGTGTAGTTACGCATCTGCTGCTCTTCGTATATCTTCTGCTGCCGGTCAAGTATCTCTGTCATCAGAGACTGTGCATGCAGCTGAGCTTTGAGGTCAAGTGTCGAATGGATCGTCAGACCGTCTTTGAAGATATTAACAGTAGGCAACTCTTTACGGATCTCCTGTAAAACCCAATCACTGAAATACGGTGCTTTATCCTCCCGATTATAGAATGCTCCACGCGTTGATTTGGCTGACTGCTGATACGCAAGCCAGAACTCATTATAGCTTTTCTCCATATCGAATTCTGTAATGATACCGCAGCGCACCATCTTCTTCAGCACTTCACGCTGCTTTGTTCTGTGATGCTTCGGGAATTTATTAATAGAATAAAATGTCGGATTAGAGATAACAGTAATAAGCGATGCAGCCTCAGCATAAGTAATCTCGCTGACATCTTTATTAAAGAACTGCTTGGCAGCAGCCTGCACACCGTTAGTTCCATCACCAAACGGGACATGGTTGATATACAGCGTCAGTATCTCATTCTTGGTATATTTCTTCTCCAACTGCATGGAGATCCATAATTCCTTAATCTTACGCTTGATCGAAAACTCATTACTAAGGAAGAGAGTCCTCGACAGCTGCTGCGTCAATGTACTCGCACCACTGACAGCCTTACCCATTGCATTATTAACCGCCGCTCGGATAATGGCGAACAGGTTGAATCCGTGATGCGAATAGAAACTCGCATCCTCCCAATTAATCAGAGCCTGCACAAAAAAATCAGGCACTGTATCCAGCGTTACGAGATCACGCTTCTCATCGGAGTAAAACTCCGTAATAAGTTCACCGTTGCGGTCAAGCAGCTTACTCGGCAGTGATGGTCTATTCGTCTCGATAAGAGATTCGATATTTTCAGTGTTATTAACCTTGGTTAAAAGCAGTCCCAGCACGACCGCTGCGATCGATGCCAAAACCATAAGGATAATAAGACAGATTATTGATTTCTTTATTAGATTATTACCGGCCAAAATGCCCTTCCCTCTAAAATTATATCGTCTATTATATCTTTTTATTCAAGAAATGTCAATTTTTTTTAGACTAAAACAACACAGTGGTATTAAACAGTCGGTCAAAACATTCAAAAAAAATCAATAAAAAACGAGTCTGTCAAATTTCATTTTGCAAATATCACAAGATATGTTATAATACAGTTAAATCGGAGATAATTATGCTGACAAACTCATTTCTCAAATTACAGTCCGCTGACAGTAATACAGGCGTATTCCACTCGGATAATATGTCTACATACCTATATATAACTGACTTCAAAGATGAATTCAACGGACTGTGGTCTAACGGCTTCCATCTGTGGCATGCAATATATCCTCAGTCGAAAGCAGGCTCTGACAAGCTGCCTAAGATCGTCTCGAAGTCGCTCACTCCGATTGACTGCTCTGTATCATTCGGGCAGAATGCGGCTGCCGCATTCTCTCTGTTCGACAGCGACAAAGGACTCTTAGCTGAGTTAAGAAGTCCGACAGGCGGATTCTCATTCGGCAAAAGTACTGTGATAATACTCGATATAGGCAGAGAGTTCACTATCGCAGACAAGTCTGACTCGCATCTCATACTGAGATATGACGGCTTCGACCGTGAAGGATTTGAGATACCTGCATTATACATGAGTATAAGCACAGCCCGCAATGAGATATTCGACAATATCAGTGAGGATAAACATTCCGTCAAACTGACCGTGAAATGCACAGGCTCTAACCGTAGAAGCAAAGATAAACTCACTCTTATGTTCAACTACAATGAAAATGCCGAAGTCCTGACTAAGCAGGCAGCTCATTCCGTAGCAAATATCGATAAGATCAAAAAAAATCACAATCAGAATACATTCCTGCCGGTCAAATATGTAAGCACAAATGTCGAAAACTCGTATTTCAACAAAGCTCTGACTTGGGCAATGCTGTCATCGTCAGACTTCGTGATGCAGAAAGTCGGCAATACCGGTATATGGGCCGGCTACCATTGGTTCGACAATAACTGGGGACGCGATACTTTCATATCTCTGCCGGGAGTAAGTCTGGTCAGCGGCAGATATGAAGAGGCACGCCACATTATCGAGACATTCATTCACAGGATCTGCAATGACAAAAAGTCACCGGCTTATGGCAAGATACCGAATGTGATATTCAACGAAGAAAATATCATCTATAATACAAGTGATGCTACGCCGCTGCTGCTCCGAGAGATGTATGAATACTACCTCTACTCAGGCGACACTGCTACAATGATCGGCATTATCCGAAACATAACGATGATAGTCGATGCAGTATATATGGCTAACAAAGATGAAAACAACTTCATGTCGCAGCCTGACTCTGACGACTGGATGGATGCCAAACTTGACGGCAAGTATCCGCTGTCACCGCGCGGGGATAAAGCTGTAGAGATACAGGCTCTATGGTACACGGCACTGCACGCAGTTGCCGTTATTATCCGCAGCCTGACATTAGTCGGCAATGTATTCAACGACAGCGACAAAGCCTCTCTGCTGTCTAAAGCCAAAACTTATACCAACGAAGCAAATAAACTCCGTGACTCTATAAGGAATCACTTCTGCACAAAAGACGCTCCATATATATATGATCATATTAACATTGACGGTAAGCCTGATATGCAGATACGGCCTAACGGCTTGCTGGCGATACGATTTGCGTCAATGCCTAACATTCCGACGCTATTCCCTGATGAGATCTGCATTCGCTATCTGAGATATATACATCCTCGGCTTGTATATCTGCACGGCATATCGTCGCTGGATTGGGATGATGATCACTTCCATGCTCGGCATATTGATCCGATGTATCACAAAGACGCAGCATATCACAATGGCTGCTGCTGGCTGTGGCTCAGCGGTGCATATATTACAGCTGCATGTAAGTATGGCTTGCAGAATGTCTCATTTCGGCATACGGCGAATCTGACAGAGCAGCTGATGAATATCGGAGCATTAGGCACACTGAGTGAACTCAATGATCCTTACACTCCGAATGGACACATCGTGCCGAGCGGCACATACAGTCAGGCGTGGTCTGTCGCTGAGTATTGCAGATCATTCTATCAGGACTATCTCGGTATATACCCTGATGTGCCGTCACGAACATTATACATCAGTCCGTCTCTGCCTTCTACACTCGGAGCAGTCAAGACTACATTCCGCTATGGATACGGAGAGTCGATCTCAGTCTATGTCCGAGCAAATGCGGAAACAGGCAGACTGTCATATATCGACATCAGAAGCATCAATCTCAAATCCAAACTCAAAGTCATAATCGAAGTCCGACTCTCCGACAAAGGTGATAAACACAAAATACTCCGATGTGAAACAGTACTAAACGGCATCGGTGACTATATGCGGATCAATCTCGATTCTTTGAAAGACGGCAGCATCAAACTGCAGGAACTCACAGTGATGAACGGCTGCGAGCTTCGCAGTCTCACAACAGAAGAACTGCGATATGAAAACATCACTGCCGATCAAATCTCATTCGCACCGCCGCTTACAGCTGCAGATCTGCACAAACTCAAAACTCAGAATGTGAAAGATTACTATGAGAAGATAGCAAGGAAGAATAAGCCGACGACGGTGACATAAGCGAGCATCATTACTAATCCTTGCCGCAGTCATTCAGTGCATCATACGAAGTGACTCTACTTCGGAGATAGGCAAACCTGTTCCCTGTGCAACAAGTTCAGCCGACAAACCCAATTTAAGAAAATTGTGTGCATCTTCCAGTTTAGCAGCAAGAGAACCTTCAGAATGTCCCTTTTCTATTCCCTTTTCTATTCCCTTTTCTATTCCCTCATTAATCAAATCATCCAAAACTTTGCACATTTTAACATCTCCTTGACTGTTCTTATTCATATTGATGTAGTTATTGTAACTTTCATCAAAACGCTTGTCTCCGGTAAGAACCGACATCAACTTAAAAACCTCATCCGCATGATGAATATTATCTTCCGACGGTTTATACTTGCCATTATGACTCTGTACAAAAAAATCTGCAATAATCCGAAAATCACTCTTAAACATCTTAACCTGTTCTTCGGTTAAAAATGAAACTTCTACCACATTGATTTTATAATCATTGACAAACGGTTCAAGCCGCTCATCAACTTCAAAACATTCTTTAAGCCGCCTATACGCAGTCCAAGGCTTATCCCCGAAATACAGCACCAAAGTGATAACAGGATACCGTACTCTCTGACTATCATCCAATAATTCTGCACGATAAGCCGCTCCATCATAACCAATCACACGCAGCGGCATATCATTATCCTGTACAGTCTGATTTTCTAATCCGCATAATGCTATGCGAACCTTATGTTTTTTCCAATACTTAGCACAGTCACGCTCCTGCTCGTGTACTTTATCATCAACCTTATACATAGAATATGGCACAGCATCCTCAAGTTCATCCTCGTGAATAATCTGTTCACCACCGAATAAAATCACATTCGCAATGTCAGCAAAAACATCATTGTATTCTTCAAGAGTCTTCTCTGCTATATCTTTTTCTGACATTCATTACTCCTTACATATAATTATAACAAAAAAAACGGAAAAATCAAGAGATTTTTCCGTTTTTTTTTGTTATAATCAGTTTCACTTCTGTAATAAGAAATCAACTGCCGTCGCACACTCGCCACGGATGGCGAGTGTGCATGCGGCACTCACGGATGAGTTTATTCAAATATTACTTCTGTAATAGGAAGTCAACTGCCGTCGCAGTAATAGTAAGATGCACTACTTTTAACGAAGTTTTTTCTTCTTCTTTGAATCTGTCTTTCCATTTCATTTTTTTGATTTTGTACGGTTTATGATCACTGTCTTTATATTCATAAGACCAATTGTAGTTCGGCATAAAGATCGCCTGACCACCTGCCGCATTCATAGCTTCGATCAGTCTGTTCTCGGCGATAGTCTGACACAGTTCTTCAGCAGCAAGATGATATTTGCTGTATTTATCTTCATTCCACTCATAACTTGGTCTCGGATAATCCGTATGACCGATAACCGTAACCTTACCAGACGGAGTTGTGAATGCTCTCTTATCGCCCATATTGTAGTAGACCATATTGGCAATGCGAAACTTGCCGTTGACAGCAGTCTCGATCCAGCGTTCTTTCATCTTATACGCATTGTTTTTTTCGATAGTAATAACACCTTCATCCCATGTGAGAGTTTTTTTCTCATGATGCCGCCACAGAAATCCATCGATTGTGTAAACTTCTGTTTCAGTCACAGTTGCTTCAACTACTATCTGGCTCTTATTGTGCATATACACAAGAGTGTCGAGTCCGCAGTCGCCGACTTCATATACAAATGCGTAATCTTTGTTTTCGTTAATGTCTCTATCGATAAACTCGCCGTTTTTCATCGTTGCACATGATGCTGCACACAGAATGCTCAGTCCGAGTAAAGTGTATTTATAAATTTTCATTGCATATCTCCTTTTATATTATGCACCAAGTTTTATTGAATAAGCCAAACATCCTGCTCCCGCTCCGCCCATAATTAATCCCGGAATCACCCCTGCAAGAAGGCACGGCAGACCAATAATGATGAAAAAGTAGGAGTAAATAGAAGTCCACACAATCATATTAATAAATGTTGGCAAAAATACCGTTGCTCCTACCGCCGTCAGTGCAATACCTGTATACTTCAGATTTTTTGCCTTATTTATGACAGTTGTCTGACCGGCTTCTCTTCGTCTCTGATTCTTAGTGTCACCCGACTCGCCGATACGCCCGATGAAGAGCTCGACCTGATCAGCCGATTCTCCAATCGTGTCAGCTGCATTTTTTGCATCCCTGTTCCACAGATTGTCAGTCACACTGAATGCCCTCTGTGTAAACGAATACGCCTGCTTCTTTGCTCCGTTGAATCGGAACGCCCCATAACTGCCGACTTCGGCAGCAAACATCGGCACTGACATAAGGCACATTGCCGATAAAATAAGTATAATTTTTTTGTTCATAAATTATACCTCCTATATATAAAAAATTTGCAAAAATTATAAAAAAAAAAAATAGATGTCAATAAAATTAATTGGGAAGAATTGGGAAGTTTTGTAAAATTAATTGGGAAGATTTGGGAAGTTTTTGGTGAAAACTGAAGAAAATAAGGCGGCTGCCTGTGGGCAGCCGCCTTATTTTCACAGATCTATAAATTCGTGGCCCATTCTTGCTTTCTTCGTCTTAAGATATTCTACATTCTCAGGATTGATCTCGGCCGGAAGTTTCTCGACAGTCACATTAAGCCCGTGACGCTGCAGATAATCGATCTTGTCAGGATTATTGGTATAGAGCCGCACGGATGTAAAGCCTTCCTCTTTAAGAATCCATGCAGCCTGATGATAGTCTCGCTCGTCCTCTTTATGCCCCAACTGAATGTTGGCATCAACAGTGTCGAGGTGCTCATTCTGCTGGAGATAGTAGGCTTTGATCTTCTCACCGAGTCCAATGCCTCGCCCTTCCTGACGAAGATAAACTATAGCACCGCGACCTTCCTCGGAGATGCGTGCGAGACTTCGATGCAGCTGAGAACCACAGTCACAGCGTCGCGAAGCAAATACATCGCCGGTAAGACATTCCGAGTGGACACGGACAAGTCCTTTCGTATAGTCTCCCATTGAGAGGAACACATGCTCCTTGTCGGTATATGCTTCTTTATAAATACTTATATCAAATTCGCCGTATTCAGTCGCCAGTTTCGCTTTGGCGATCCGCTCGACATTAGAGTATGTCATCTTTTGATATTCGACAAGCTCCTCTACAGTGCAGAATGGCATATCATGCTTAGCAGCGAAGTCCTTCGCCTCATCAATCGACAGCATATTGCCGTCATCTTTGACCATCTCACAGATCAGTGCACCTTCCGGCAGGCCAGCCCACCGGCACAGCGACACTGCCGCTTCGGTGTGTCCTCGCCGCTGCAAGAGCAAACCTTCTTTGGCGATGCACGGGAACAAATGCCCCGGAGTTACGAAGTCTTTCAGCGTCTTAGACGGATCGATCATATCTTTAGCAGTCTGACATCGCTCTCTCGGAGAGATACCTGTCTTGGCGGAGCGACTGTCAACCGACAATCCGAATGCAGTCGCAAACGGGTCAGCCTTATTAGTAGCCATCAGCGGAAATCCGCGATCCATCGCTATCTGTCGGCTTATCGCCGTGCAGAGCAGACCTTTGGCATGCGTCACCATAAATGTAATGTCATCAGGTGTCGCTTTTGCGATCGGCACGATAATATCCGCTTCATTCTCACGATCCAAATCATCGAATACAATGACACGCTGTCCGTTTTTAAACTTCTCTATTATCTGTGAAATATCCAATTTATCAGTCATAGCCATCGAAAAGCCTTTCTTTTGAAAAAAAATTATTTCCTATAATATAATCATTTTTTTTGAGTTAGTCAAATGAATTTGTATTTGACAGAGCATAAATTTTTCGATATAATGGGATATGGGTGGCGGAACCGCTCTTATCAATTATATCGAGTAATATTATGCTAAAAAAATTATCAATATTTCTTATCATTCTATGCATCTTCTCATGCGGCGGCAATAAGTATTATAATAAAAAATTCAAATACACTGTAACGCTGCCGGCGAATTATGTAATCATTGAAGACGGCATACCGACCGAGCAGTCGCAGGCAATGATCGACCGCATAGCCGCCGAAGGTGCAGTGCCGATGTATCAGGGAGTTGATGCGGCATTCTGCAGCACGGACTCATTCGGGCCTGTATTCGACTCCATTACAGTGGCTGCTCTGAATAAGCCGTTCTCGATGAAACAGATCGAACAGTCGCAGTTTACCATCGAAGCAATGTTTATGCAGATGCTCTCATCTCGCTATGATGATGTGCGGCTGATCAAGTCGGGGTTTGAGACATTCCGATCGGGGCAGGCATATAAGGCGAATTTTACTTTTACATACAAAGGCAAAGACTGTGCAGCCTGCACTGTCCTGCATACCAATAACATCCTCTACTCGACTCTGTGGACAATGATGTGTCCTGAGCCGCATACAGATGCGATGACCAAGACTCTGTATGAAGTGATTAACTCATTCAAAAGGAAATTCTAATCAAAAAAACAGGCAGTGTGCCGAAGGTACACTGCCTGTTTTTTTGATTACAGGATCATTACATTCTCTATCTCATTGATAATCTGATCCAGATCAATCGGTTTTGGCACGAAACCGTTCATACCGCTGTCAGCAGTCTCTTTCCTGTCTTCCTCGAAGACATTGGCTGTCATAGCGATGATCTTAATATCGGATTTAGCAGGATCATCCATTGCACGGATCGTCTTAGTCGCTTCGTAGCCATCCATAACCGGCATCTGCACATCCATCAGTATCACACTGTAATATCCGGCCTCAGCAGTCTTAACCATATCAACCGCTTCCGCTCCATTCTCAGCACACTCTACCATGAATCCGGCACTCTTAAGCAGCTCACTGGCGATCTCACGGTTAAGCTCATTATCCTCGACGAGCAGTATCCGAGTATTCGGAATATCAAGGATAGAGATCTTATCTTCCTGCTTCTCAGCCGCCTGCATGTGCTTGATATTCAGTGCCTGCAGCAGAGACTCACGCAGGTCGGAGAAGAATACCGGTTTCAGACAAACTTGAGACACGCCGGCATCCTTAGCCGTTTCTTCTATAGCCGCTATATTATACGCAGTCATAATAATGATCGGCTTAATCTCGGCGATATACTTCTTCAGCCTTGTAATAAGATCAAATCCGCTGTATTCACCGAGCTTATCGTCTATAATGAGGACATCAAAGTTATCGAATGTGTTAAATGAGTGACGGCATTTATCAACCGCATCATCATACAGCATAGTCCAATCTGACTGCATACCTATGCGAGTCAGCATCTTGCTTACACCAACGCATGTATTGAAGTCACTATTGACGATAAGTGCTTTCTTGCCAACGAACTCATTAATAATATCATCAACGAATGTCATATCCTGAACAGAAACGGTGAACTTCACAATAAACTGCGTTCCTTTGCCCAACTCGGATATACACTCTATAGAACCTTTCGACATATCGATGATATTCTTCGTGATAGCCATCCCAAGCCCTGCTCCAACCTCTGCACCTGCAGCAGCCGTTCGTTTCTGTTCATACATATCGAATATATGCTTAGCATTTTCTTTGCTCATACCAATGCCGGTATCACGGATGGATAATTCATAGCTGCTTTTATTCTCCAGGTCACATTCTGTCTGGGCAAGTCTGACATATATCGATCCGCCGATCGGGGTGAACTTCACCGCATTGGAGAGGATGTTAAGCAACACCTGATTGAACCGTGTCTTATCGAAGAATACATACTCATTCTTAGTCTCGCTTGTATCGATATAGAAGTTAATCTCCTTGTCGATCATATCCTGTGCAACAATATCACGAATATCATGCAGCTGATCAATGATATTGCACAGCGAGTCATCGAACTGAATATTCCCGGACTCCATACGGCTGATGTCGAGCATATCAGTGATAAGACTCATCAGATGATTGGACGAGAGTTTAATCTTCGCCAGACAATCCTGCACTTTATCAGAATCCCCCAGATTAGAGTTGGCAAGCGATGTATAACCAAAGATGGAGTTCATAGGGATACGAATATCATGACTCATATTGGAGAGGAACTTCGTTTTGGCTGTATTCCTCATCTGATCTATCGATACTGTCTCTCGGATTTTATTATTATCGAGCTGAACTTTCATCTTGGTCATAAACAGATATGCCGCCAGCAATGATAATCCTGCAATAATGAGGATAAGCAGCAGCATAAATACCAGCGTTATCCGCGGATGATCCTGCACGAAACTCTTTAACCTAAAGTTAATCTTCTCCGAAGCATACAATGTAGCAACGCTGTTGATCTCACGCTCCGAAACAGTTGCAATGCCGCGGTTAATGAACAGATACAGTGCCGGAGCATCACGGCGAACAGCAAAACTCAGATCACAACGATTCATCAGATTAACACAATTCAGTCCGCTATGCTTATCCAGCAGCTGCTGTGCGAAGTTGCTCTGCATAATAGCACTGCCTGCCTTGCCCCTGATCACTGCATTGACAGCTTCCTCCGGACTATTGCAGCTCAGCACACGGCTGTGCGGAAAATGATCATATATATATGATATATCGGATTTTGAACTGTCTGCAGCGATAACATTGACACTTTTCTCGGAGAAACGGCCTTTATACAGAGCAGTCATAACAGATGAAGCAACAATATCACTGTGCAGGATATTATTCTGCTCGGCCTCTCCAACATTATGATATACAGGGAACATCAGATCAATGCTGCCGGCTGCAAGTGCCTCCATAAGTTCCTGCTGTGTCTTGTAATAAGTATATGCAACTGACACATTGCGGCATGACAGCCGAGAGATCATCCTCTGCATGAGATTATCAAGGATACCTTCGTGTTTGCCGTTCTTAGCATCATACGCACAGAATGGGAAATAATTGTCAAGGCATCCTACTCTAATCACATTATGCTCTGCCAGCCAACTCTCCTCACCGAGAGATAAGTGCCGTTTCGTCACCGATGATGACAGATATTTATTCTGCAGAACATAGTAATACATCGGATGGATCTCATGCATCAGCCTCATCGCATGATTAAGCTGTTCTATAAGATCTGTACGGGATTTATTGATACATATATAATAGTCAGAGCCGCCAATCCTGATAAGCTGAGAGACATTTCTGCGGGACATAAGATTAACACCAAGAACGAGATCTGCACTGCCTTCCTGCAGTTTGCGGTATGTCTCATCAGTATCTCGGCACGGGATCACCTGCATCGTAAGACTGTTATCACGCATCCAACGCTGCAATAACTGATTCTGATAAGTGCCACTGATCGTTGCGATGCGTTTGCCATTCAGCGAAGACAGATCATCACTGCGAACAGACAGATCATTCGGTTTTGCGTATATATAATAATCCTCGACACCCATCGGATATTCGGAGAAGAGCAGCTGAGTCTTACGCTCCTGCGTCATCGATACATCCGGCAGGAGATCTATCTCTCCGCGAAGGAGCTTATTATACAGTTCATCAAAATCCCCATAAACATATTCATACTGCCATCCGGCATAGCCGGCGAAATTTTGCAGACATTCATAAGCATAGCCGGTCTTAGTTCCGTCATCATTAAACTCCATAAAATGCCCGGACTGGAAAAATCCGACCCTAACAACTGTCGGTTCTTCGGCTGCCGCTACATTTGCCATCAGCATTATATAAACTATATAAAGGAAGAAAAAAATCTGTGATATGTTCCTCAGCCGATTACGCATATAAAACCCCGTACTATCTCCATTGTATAACTCTATTTTATCATATTTATATGAAAAAAGAAACAGATTTTTGCAATTTAGGAAGATTTTTTATAAAAATAAATAAGAAGTTTTGGTAGATATGATACAAAAAACTTGTGTTTTTTACGAAGTTTTTGTATTGGTGATACAAAAAAATATTGATTTTTTTTGAATATTATAATCCGCGGTGAGACAGTATTTTTATGTATTCAGCGAGGAATATAACGATTTTATATTGACGAGATGATAATATTGTGTTATAATCCGCGGTGAAGATGCGTTTTTGTGCGTTCGCCGCTGATTATAACCGGAGTGATTATGGTTGTTGGAAGAAAATCAGAAATAAAGAAACTTAATGAACTTTATAACAGCGATTCTGCGGAATTGGTTGCTGTCTATGGAAGACGACGAGTTGGGAAGACTTATTTGATTGATGAAACATTCACAGACAGAATAGTTTTTCGTCACGCAGGGTTGTCTCCGATTGATGACAGAACGGTCTCGAAAAACGGACAAAAAAACAGAATGAAAAATCAGTTGGAACATTTCTATCATTCGCTGAAGCGGTATGGCTTGAAAAACGGGAATCAGCCTAAATCTTGGCAGGAAGCATTTTATTTACTGGAAGATTTCCTAATTGAGAAAGAAAAAAGCACTAAGCGTCTTTTGATTTTTATCGATGAAATTCAGTGGCTTGACACTCCGAGAGCTGATTTTATGACGGGGTTTGAAGCATTCTGGAATGGCTGGGCTTGTCATAAAAAAAATGTAATGCTGATTGTCTGTGGAAGTTCAAGTTCTTGGATATTAAATCATTTTATAAATAATCATGGCGGACTTTACGGTCGTTTGACTTACGAGATAAAACTCAAGCCGTTTTCTCTGTTAGAATGTGAGGAGTTTTTTGCTGCACAAAATATAGTTATGTCTCGATATGATATTGCTCAATCATATATGATGGTTGGTGGGATTCCTTATTATCTGGGATATTTTAACAGAGAGCTTAGCCTTGCTCAAAATATTAATAATGTTTTTTTCTCGGACAATGCCATTCTAAAAGATGAATTTGACAGGATATTCGCTTCCTTATTCGTGAATCCTGAAGTAATGAAACGAATCGTGACAGCGTTGAGCAGCAAAAACAGAGGTTTGACACGACGGGAATTAACCGAAAAGACAGGAATCAGTGATGGCGGGGAACTTTCTTCGCAGTTAAAGGCTCTGATTGTCGGTGACTTTCTTATGAAATATTGTTCATTCGGCAACAGTCGGAGAGAAGAATACTATAAACTGACAGATCCCTTTTGTATATTTTACCTTAAATTTGTGAAAGATAGCAAAAAAACTGATTGGATAAATATAGCAGACAGCAGTCAGGTGACAACATGGAAAGGATATGCTTTTGAAAATGTCTGCTGGAATCATATCAAGCAGATAAAAATATCATTGGGAATCAGCGGAGTTTCCACAACCGAATCATTATGGTCAAAAAGAGCCGATGAGGAGTCAGACGGAACTCAAATTGATCTTATCATTGAGAGAAAAGACAATGTGTTAAATCTTTGTGAGATAAAATTCTACAGTGATGAGTTTGCCGTGAATAAAGATTATCATTTCACATTGGAGAAAAGAAAGCGGCTCTTGTCAGAATTGGTATCGAAAAAGACCTCAATTCATAATACCTTGATTACGACCTACGGAGTCAAGCATAACGAATATTTCGGGGATTTTATTCATGTTGTTGTTTTAGATGATTTGTTCGTTGATTAAAAAACCTCGTGTTTTTTTATTTTTCCTTGTTACCCATTCTCTCCGCTTGCTTGCGTACTTCCAGAGTATCGGCTGACATTTTTGCTTTTATCCGCCTTAGCTTGAATGCGGCTCGTATTATTACGATTGTGGCGATTATAATGAATGGTATTGATTTAGATTATAGCATTTGGGGGTATTATAGTGTGATAGAGAAAAAAAATTTATCTTACTATTAATCTTTTGCTTGACACCATTCTAATTTTTTATTATCATTAGTTATGAATACAAAACAAAGAAAAGAACTATGATGAATTATAAAGGTTATATTGGATCTGTAGAATATGATGATGAAGCTCATATCTTTACTGGAGAAGTTGTTAATACAAAGACTGTAATAACATTTCAAGGAACAAATGTCGATGAAATTGAAAATGAATTCAGAGCCTCTGTTGATGACTATCTTGAATGGTGTAAGCAGGATAACATAGAACCAGAAAAGCCATACTCAGGAGACATTCATATCAGTATTTCTCCAATGTTTCACAGTCAGATTGCAGTTGCAGCGAAAGTTATGAATATGTCTGTAAATCACTTCGTTGAAAAGTCCTTGCAAGATGAAATGGCAAAAATGCAGTTGGTATTTTAAAACACCACTGCAAAATGAGATTTTGGAGTGGTGGTTCTGATTAAAAGACTATTATTTCTTATCAATTTTCTTCAGAGCATTAATAATACTTGTTACATAATCATGACTGCCGTCTTCGCCACCTTTACGAGCAGGATGATATGCATCGACCAAAATCATATTGTCTTTCTGATAAATATCAGAACACCATTTCCCAGACTGAGTATGAATCGGCTTGTCGTTGTCAGTAATGCCTAAATCGTATCTCATATACCCAAAAGTATATCCAAAAATAATAACATCAGGAGCATATAACTTAATCTGTTCCAAAATAATATCTTTCCAGATCAGATATTCTTCACTTAAATCTCCGCTTGAGGAATAGGCAGGCATCTTGCTGATGTTAAGATACACTGATTTCTTAATGGCATCACGCATTTCAGGATTATCATCAATGTTATCAAGTTTTTTAAAAGGGATATTGCCATTCTGAGCTGAATAAGTAATCTGCATCATCACTTTGTGCATACTGCTACATGCTTCATCCCAGAACTCACTATTTGTAAATGACCAATCTCCACCTTTAGGCTGCCCTTTTGCTGTAAAACCATCATAACCTTCTTTCAAGATCCACATTATTTTGAGATTAGAAGATAAATATCCTTCAATATCTGTAACGCCATCATAAAGAGGTTCCAACTTTGGTTTCTGTTTAATTAATCCTTTATCCTGTGCATTTTGCCAAATTCTTTCGTGCATTTCTTCTTGTTTTTTCTTTAATGTTTGTGCTGTCATACAAGACTCCTTTTATCTTAATTTAAAATTTAAATCCCATCACACACCTCTTCTCTTCCCATCCCCTTCCCGTCACTTCCCTGTACAAGCAATACGAAAGCCTGTTTCTTTGTAGCGATCATCTTTATGTTGCTGACTTCTGTTATCTACACAAAGATAATTGTAACTACTACCATAAGAACCGCCTCGATAAACTATTTCTGGACAGCCAGAGTGGTGTATACCACCTGTTACATCAGTATCAGCATTAATTTGTCCATAGTTAAAAAAATCCCAACATAACTCATTTACATTTCCTGACATATCATATATACCCAAGCTGTTTGGTGCTTTCAACCCTACTTCCCATGTGTGTTCGTTACTGTTTTCGTTATTCCATGCCACATCATCTTTTTGATCTGTTTCATTTGTATAAGTACCACCACTATACTCATAGTTCCAATTTATTGAGTCATTTGATTTACCGCCTCGTGCAGCACATTCCCACTCACATTCTGTCGCAAGTCTATAACCATCCGCAGACCAATTACACGAGGGAATCACCCATTTTCCCCATTTTTCTTCATTACTTGACACTGGTATAGATGAATATGATAGATTACCCCAATCATCCACTCCTTCAACATCATAACAAGGAGTTCGCCCCATTAGCAGAGACAGTTTATTACAAAATGCGATTGCGTCAAACCAGCTGACTTGCTCAACAGGACGTAACAGGCTATCAGTTTCGCCTTCTCCAAGTGCTGCTTGACTGCTTCTGAAATACGATGGATTAGTTTTCATTACCGCATCAAACAATTCTTGTGTCACTTCGTATTTACCGATAGAAAATGGAGAAAGTATGACACTCCCTCTAACTGAAACAAATGCACCGTCATTTTGATCACATGGGATTATTGTTTCTTCAGACAAAACAGGAACTAATGAAGTCTTGCTGATTTTTCTTCCACCAATCACCATATCACCGCTTGCATCTATATAATTTCTATTATCTTTCCATATTGCGTAGAGCGTCACTGTTCCGCCGTCGCCTGTCAAATCAGTAGAAATCTCTCCATTTTGATAACTTTTGCCTGTGCCGTTCTGATTGATACACCATCGAGTGAATGTCCAACCGCCTTTAGTGCATTTATTGTTTATTAATATTGGTACATGACACAACACAGTTAAATCTTCCATTTCGCCGATACCACCATTTGCAGAGAATTTAACAGTATATGACGGCAGTCTTGCATTTTGTCCATCTTCTCCGTCTCTCGTCAATATTTGCCATTCAGAGCCATTAAAGATATACGATTTTTTATCGGTTATGTTATAGTAAGCCCAATTCACTTGCGGATCATACGGAGCTTCTGGCAAATTGCCTTTCCACAGAATACTGATACCGTCATTACCATTTTCTCCATTTTGTCCATCTTCACCGCTCTCTGCCAATATCTGCCAAGATGAGCCGTCATAAATATATGACTTCCTATCCATCGTGTTGTAATAAGCCCAATTCAGCTGCGGATTGCTCGGCTCACTGTCAAGGCTGCCTTGCCAAACAATACCGATTCCGTCACGACCATCCTTACCATTACTCCCACTGCTTCCGGCAGTCTCAGTCGTACATCCGACAAGACAGACAGCCAAAATAATACCAGATAATAACAATGTGATTTTCTTCATAACTAAATCTCCTTTAAACTATTCTTTCCCAAATAGTAAAAACTCATTACATATTAGTAAATATATTATAAGTAAAACTTACTATTATGTCAAGTGAATTTACAAATATATAAAATTTCTTACTAAAAGTCATTTTATTTAATTCAATAAATAGTATAAAATATAAATATGAATCATATTGAATTGCAACAGATATACATATCAAACATCAGACGGCTTCGTTTAGCACAACATTTAAGTCAGGCAGAATTGGCTGAAAAAATTGGCATTTCCGACAGCTTTATGAGCCTTATCGAAACCGGCAAGAAATGGGGCTCATTCCAAACACTCGCAGACATCGCCACTGCTTTAGGTGTAGAGCCTTACGAGCTGCTGCTGCCGTCAAATATCGGTGTCAGCTATGATGACACTCGCACTCGTGACTTAATGAAGCGTCTGCGGCAAAATCTCAACGACACCGTTACGACGATAGAGGATTACCTAAAAAAATAATGTGTCGACAAGAATAACTCACGACAGAGCCGAAGTTATTCTTATCAAAGTGTCAATCATTCTATCAATCCCCATATATGCTCGCCAGATCTTGTTCCTGAACAGCCGTGGGACGGCAAAGAATTGACCGAACTGACTGACATTACACGACCGCATTCCTGACATCGATATTTTACTCTGCCTTTTTTATCCAAGTCGCCGCCGCGTGCGATGAACAGCAGTGCAATGATAATCACAAATGCAGCTATCCAAAACAATGTTCCCAACACAATCTTAGCAGTTTTGCTTAAGAACCACGAATAAGGATTGCGGAACTCCCTATAACAGCCGCGTGCTTCCCAGACTTTATGCTTGAATGGGATAGTCACAAAGATGGCAATAAATCCGATTGCAGCACAAGCAAGACAAGATATAACATCAGGTTTAACCCCATTCCATATCTGATCTGTCACATTGCCGTCAGGAGCTGCTTCAGCCAATATCATAATGGGACAGACTAATCCCAGTATAAAAAACAGCCACGGCAATTCCACAATGAGAAACCATTTCCACCACTTAACTCTTGCATAATCTTTTTCTTCCATAATAATACCTCCTTAACATTTGCTTAATAGAACAATCATTTAAGTTGTTCTGTCAAGAACAACTTAAATGTAGTATACTACATTTAAAATTTTTCATTTTTTTTTATTTCGGTATATACATTCTGCATCCAAATCGTGCAAAAATAATACCTGTCATGCCAAAGAGGCAGCGAAACATCTTTCGCATAAGATTCTTCGCTGTGCTCAGAATGACGACAAATTTTTGCTAATTCCTAATTGCCTCCGTCACTTCCATTGTCATCACATTCAATGCCAACCGCGAAATCTCAATCGCCGTTTTAAGTGATCTCTTCGCATTATGCAGCATTCTGTCCGAGTCAGTCTCATCAAGGTCAATCGGCACATAGATCCAGTTCTCCTCATCACTGTCAGTCACCTGCAGACAGTCGAATGCCGCAAGCAGATTAGACGGCAGCGGAGTTTCCGTATTGATGGCAACAGAATAAGCATATCTGCAATCAGCCCCGTCAAGCGTCGGAGTAAAACCTATCCACATAAGATAGTCAATCCTGCTCTCCCAGAAGTAACGCCCCGTGCCAAACTCCGAGTTCTGACCGACTCCTTTGATGAAATATCGCTCATCCAGCGAGTCAAGGACAAATCCGCAGAAATCAAGTATCGACTGCTGTTTCGCATCCGGCTCAGTGCTGCCAAAGCGAAGCGGAGTTCCGTTATAACAGACTGCATTGTTATATCTGTCATGATTATCCGCAAAATGCGGATGCGGTACATTCAGCGTAGGAGCATCCTGCCGAAATACATCCAATGAAACATCAAATGTGTTAGCCAGCTTAATGAGATTATCGAACTCAGGGATTTTTTTACCGCGTTCCCAAGTTCCGACGGCTTCAACACTTACATCGCATATTTCAGCTAATTGTTCCTGCTTTAGCCCCTTTTCCTTTCGCAATGCTCTTATTTTCTCTGAAATTGTCATTATTGCCATATTTATCTCCCGTTTATTTTTTGGCATTATCGCATAATTTTATCAAAATGTCCCCGTACATTAGTACGGATTTCAGATATTTTTTTTCATCAGCTGATGATTTTTATCATACGCGATGTTGCTGATTATACCACACGGCTATATCATAGCGTGATAGAATGAGTAAAATCCGATAAAAAATCCCGCATATCTTTAGATATGCGGGATTTTTTATCAGATCTCCAACTTCTGTATGCTCACCTCATTCCTTGACGAACTTCTCTATCCTGCATTTATGCTCTTTCGTTTCTTTATCATAGCTCGCTCCGACGAATACTATGTCACCATGCCAGTTGTCAAGGCTTTTGAAATATTTCTTATCCCTGATTTGCTGCAACGCCGTGTCGGGCGATTGATTGACTTTAAGCTCAACGATGATTGCAGCTTTGCTCTTATCGAACGGGATATATGCGATGTCTGCGACTCCTCTACCCGCAGGCAGTTCCTTTGCGATGATATAATGATTGATCGCATATATATACGACAGATATATCGCCGCATGCAGAGAATACTCGTTATTATAGTTGCGAACGCTCGACACATGGATGTGTGCATTGTCAAGAGCCTCGGCGACGGCCTCTTCATTCATAGACAGCGTATCCTGTAAGAGTTGACGAGACTCTTTGATAATCCTGTCAGTCTCGGCATAGTTCTCGTCAAACCGTATCGCTTTTACCCATTCGGCATGGATCTCTCGGTTCGGGATATAGCACTGCCGCTCTACCTCGTCATAAGCCAGATAGCCCAAGTGTATCAGATAAGTAAACACATCGTCGCGGCTCTTGAATCCGGTCATCGTGTTGTCGTAACTGTCCACATCGACATCGACACGACCATCTGCCATCATCCTGATGACATCTTCTTTCGTGCCGGCGAAGTTCATCGCCAACTTTTCGGCGACAACCTTGTAACTCGAAGTTGCCGACCAATACGATGTAAACTTGCCGCTTATGCAGGCTTTGATCACCGCCTG